>JAGBWT010000080.1 GCA_017629615.1 Alistipes sp.
GGTTGTACTGTTTGTACTACCCATTGGCGGAAATTTTGTTAGCCGAAGCAAAGACCTTACCACTACCAACCCGAAAATCGGTTTCCAAAAATTGCATTTTAGAAGTGGCTTTGCAACGCTCGGCAAAATTTATCGACGATGGGTTGTACTTGGTGTACTACCCTTTGCTGACAAAAGCGTTAGCGGAAGCAAAGACCTTACCACTACCAACCCGAAAATCGGTTTTAGAAGTGACTTTGCAAGGCTCGGCAAAATTTATCGACGATGGGTTGTACTGTTTGTACTACCCATTGGCGGAAATTTTGTTAGCCGAAGCAAAGACCTTATAAAATCAATTTTTATTTGTTCTTAAACGTATAACTCAAACCTACACCCAACACAATCTGGGTCTGCAACGACGAACATTGAGCCTCGTTGTAGTACATCTGGAAGTAGAATTGGGTCGAGAAGTATTTTGTCGCCTTGATATCGACCGTATGCTCCCAACGAAGTGTCGGTGCGATATGGTCGTAACCAAGACTCTTGTTCTTGCCGGTCTGCTGGGTAACCTCGTTAATCCAACCATAGAACGAGTAGAGCGTCGTACGGTAGCGGAAGATACCCTTCTTGCCAAAGGTGCGGTCGAAGTCAATCTGAATCGACGAACCACCCTCGTAACGCGATGTACCATCTGCAAGAGTCAAGCCATAGCAGTATGGCGCAATTCTATCGGACTCTGTGAGCGTACTCTTGTCGGCATCGCCCCACTTTGCAGCGTAGAAGTGGTTCTGGATTGCGTCGCTCATAACGTAGGTTGCACTCATAGAGATAGGCGAGAGGTTGATTTTGATTGGGAATTTAGGCTTTGGGCAGACGTAGGTAAAACCGAGCGACACGTTGAAGTAGGCAGGAGCAAAGAAGCTGCTCGTGCGCTGATTGTCGCCATTCACGCCGTTGGCCCACTGCGAACGCAACGAGACGATGGCACCGAAGTTCCACTGGTCGGAGATTTTGTAGGCCGGAGCGGTCGAGATAAACCACTCGTCCTGACTCTTTGTCCACTCGCTATTCTTGCTCGTCGCACCGAGTTTGGCTGTGAATTTGTTGTCGATGGTGAAGCGGTCCTTCTTAAAGTTGTGGGTAAAGAGGAGGTTAGCAATGGCGGTAATCGAGTTGGTCGAACCATTTACGGCGCGCCACTTGCTGTTGAAGTTCGACAACGAACCGTTCAGACCTGCGTTGAACTCGATGGTGTTGCGCTCCTTGCGGATTGCGGCACGCTCGGCCTTACGCTGGGCGATAGAGGTGTAGTCGCTCTTGATGTTGTCGGTCTTAACCTGGTCGTTAAATGTTGCCTCGGCTGTTGGGGTTGCACCCGCTACCGAAACCTGTGCCGAAGCTGTTGCTACGACTGCCAAAAGGGCAAAAATCAAAGTGTAGAGTTTTTTCATAGACATTATGTTTTGAATTTTGTTTGCTCCGAATTTGATATTTCTAATATCAACAGCCACAAAGATAGTAATTTTTCATATCTTTGTACAAATCGAATAAAGCCTTTTTGAATATGAAATATTTTGGAGCCCACGTTAGTGCCGCAGGAGGTGTCGAAAATGCCCCTCACAACGCCAAAGCAATCGGTGCAACAGCCTTTGCACTCTTTACCAAAAATCAGCGACAATGGATTGCACCACCACTCACCACAGAGCAGTGCGAACGCTTCCGCGAGGCCTGCCGCGAGTGTGGATATGCTCCGCATCAGATACTCCCGCACGATAGTTACCTGATAAACCTCGGCCACCCCGAGAGCGAGGGTCTTGAAAAGTCGCGCGAGTCGTTCTTCGAGGAGATGGCCCGCTGCGAGGCCCTGGGTCTCGACCGCCTCAATTTCCACCCCGGAAGTCACCTCGGCAAGACGACAACCATAATGTCGCTCGACCGCATCGCCGAGTCGATAAATATGGCCCTCGACCGCACCTCGGGCGTCACGGCCGTCATCGAAAACACCGCAGGCCAAGGCTCAAACCTCGGTTTTGCGTGGGAGCATCTGGCCTACATCATCGAGCGCGTCGAGGATAAGTCGCGCGTCGGCTTCTGCATCGACACCTGCCACTCCTTCGCCGCAGGTTACGACCTGCGCACCGAGGAGGCTTGCCGCAAGACATTCGAGACCCTCGACCAAATTGTCGGCCTGAAATATCTGCGCGGTATGCACCTCAACGACGCACTCAAACCTCTCGGCAGCCACGTAGACCGTCACGCACCACTCGGCGAGGGAGAGATTGGCTGGGAGTGCTTCCGATTTGTGGCCCAAGAGCCGATGTTCGACAATATCCCTATCGTACTCGAAACACCCGACGAAGCACGCTGGCCCGAAGAGATTGCCCGCCTCAAAGCAATGGCAGGGATTTAGGGGCGATTAGGGTGCTGGGTAGGCTGTAACCCTAACGACCCTAACGCCCTTAACGACCCTAATAAAAAAAGCTGCCCATTGCAGACAAAAGTGTTAGCGAAAGCAAAGACCTTATAAAATCGATTTTGCCAGCCAAAACCACTTATACGGCATATAACGAAAAGGCAAGTCGAGCCAAGTCGGAGTCTTAACCACAGCGCGTTGGTGGGAGAAGACGTCGAACGAGTTGCGACCGTGGTAGGCCGACATTCCCGAGTGGCCAACACCGCCAAATGGCAGATTTTCGTTGGCGATATGCAGAATTGTATCGTTGATGCAAGCACCACCCGACGAGGTGTGGCGCAGGATATGTTTGGCGTTGTCGTGACCGAAGTAGTAGAGGGCCAGCGGCTTCTCGCGGTCGGTGACAAACTCAACCACCTCGTCGATGGTGTCGAAGGTCATCAGCGGGAATATCGGGCCGAAAATCTCCTCCTGCATCACTGCGCTATCGGCCGTAACGGAGTCGATGACCGTAGGCTCGATAAATCGCTCCGAGCGGTCGTAGTGGCCGCCTATAACAACGTGAGCATCATCGAGATAGCCAATGAGTCGCTCGAAGGCCTTATCATTCACGATACGCACAAAGTGGTTGCTCTTTTGAGGCTCATTGCCCAAGAGCGCACGAA
>JAGBWT010000081.1 GCA_017629615.1 Alistipes sp.
CGGCCGTGTTGCAGGTCGGCAGCGCGAATGCCTATATTGCGACGGATAAACTCCGAGGCGCGACCATTGACGCGGTTGTCGAGGTCGAGAGTTGCAATTTGAGGCGAAGAGGCACTCCATAGAGCCTCCTTTGGTACGCGGGCAACAAATCGCACAGTGTCCTCGCGAAGCATATCGAGCGAAATCTCTCGCTTGCCTCGTGCGAGAACCGTCGTGTCGTTGAGGCGCAAAATGTAGTTGATGGTTGCGCTCTTCGGGTTCAGAGCATCGCACTTTACGGGGATTGCAAACTCGACAACGCCCTCGCCCGAGTCGTTGATACGGGTTGAGTAGACGATGTCGCGAATGCGGATTACGGGCTGGCATACGACCACGACGTCGCCGATGCTTGGCTTCGAGGTGGCGTATGAGGTCGAGAGCGAGTTGGTCGGGCTGTCGATGTGGCGAATGACAAGGTCGTTCTTGCCCGTATGCAGAGCCTTTGTGACGTTGAACTCCGAGGCCACTGCGCCCGAGGCCGCATAGCCGACATTCTTGCCGTTGATGTCGATTTCGTAGGCCGAGGTTGAGCGACCAACACGCACCAAAATCTGGCGATTGAGCCACGCAACGGGGAGCGTGATGCGGGCCGAGAAGCTTCGCCCATCTTCCGACGTAGCCCACTCCGTAACGCGCTCGACGTATGTCGAGGCCGCTATATTTGCCACGGCAGCATCGGAGGCCTTGTTGTAGGGAACGATGGCACTGCGCGAAGGCTCGGCGTTGCGCTGCGCGACGTATGGTTGTGCGGCGAGGTGCGACACCGAGAGTAACAACGATATGACGATTGCTGTAATTCTCATAATTTTCGTATCTTTGCCTGCAAAGGTACTAAACTTTTTGCATTTTGCGATGAACAACTACCCTAAACTCAAATTTCCGGCCATTCGCCTTCGCGCGAGTCGCTGTGGCGACGAGGTACGCGTGTGGGACGGTGTGCGCGGAAAGTTCTTGGTGCTGACGCCCGAGGAGTGGGTGCGTCGCCACCTTATAGAGTTTCTTATTGTGCATCGTGGCGTTGCTCCACACTCGATTGTGCAGGAGTACGCTGTGCCACTCAACGATACGGCCCAGCGAGCCGATGTTGTCGTCGTGGGTGCCGATGCACGACCTCAAATGCTTGTCGAGTGCAAAGCGCCCGACGTGAAGATTGATGGGGGAGTCTTCGCACAGGCCGTGCGATATAACTCGGTGGTCGGTGCGCGCTACGTGGTGCTGACCAACGGCCTGACGCACTATTGCTACGAACTGACCGACGGCGACTACCGTCAACTCTCCGAATTTCCGATGCTCTGATTGTACCTTATTTTATATACGCTCCAAGAAGACCTATTTTGACCAATAAGCCCCAATAAGCCCAATAAGCCGGGCTCTCGCTCCCCGATGGAGCACAAAAAAAGGAAAGACTTTCATCTTTCCTTTTCTGTACCCCCTCAGGTTGTTCCGGTAATGCGTTGTGTGTCAACACAGCCCGATTTTACGCCTATGGTCTAGGTATAGTCGAGCAAAAATGTCGCATTCTATTCTGCAAAAAATGTTTCCTTTTCGTAGTCGGAGAATAGATCTGACTCTCGCACTGTTCGCATAAC
>JAGBWT010000082.1 GCA_017629615.1 Alistipes sp.
CCAATCCTAGTGCAACAACCAATAGATAAACACTCTTCTTCAAAGTTCTAATTATTTTTAACTGTTATTTACTCATTACTCTCTTTCTCTGCCAACGCAGCCTCCAACTTCATCAAACGGCGACGCAAATCAGGCAACTCCTTGAACACTGCGAATGAGCGATGATAGTTGATACCCGCAAGTGCTGGACTACCAAATCTAATCTCGCCATCTGGCACATCCTTGTCGATACCACTCTTTGCTCCAATCTTTACACGATTGCCAATGGTGATATGGTCGGCAATACCAACCTGACCTGCAAGGAAGCAGTTGCGACCCACCTTCGACGTTCCGGCGATACCGGTCTGTGCCGACGATACGGTGTTCTCGCCAACCTGCACATTGTGGCCGATTTGAATGAGGTTGTCGAGCTTTACACCTCGACGAATGATGGTCGAATCGGTCTTTGCACGGTCGATGCAGGTGTTTGCACCAATCTCAACCTCGTCCTCGATGATGACGTTGCCAAGCTGCGGAATCTTGTCGAAGCCACCCGCTGCATTAGGAGCAAAGCCAAAGCCGTCGGCACCGATTACAGCCCCTGCGTGGATAATGCAACGCTCGCCGATGCGACAACCTTCGTAGACCTTTACGCCTGCATAGAGCTTGGTCTGCTTGCCGATGTGTACGCCGTCACCGATGTAGCACTGTGGATAGATTTTTGCACCACTCTCGATAACTGCACCATCTTCGATGACTGCAAAGTCGCCGATATAGCAATCCTCGGCAACGGTTGCCTTCTCCGAAATCGAGGCACGAGGCGAGATGCCGCTCTTTTGGGGCTTCATTGCGTTGTACATTTCGAGCAACTGCAATACACTGCGCCCAACATCTTCTACCTTGATGAGTGTTGCTTTGACGTTTTGAGCAGGCTCAAATGTCTTGGCAACGAGAACGATTGAACAGTCGGTCGTATAGATAAACTGCTCGTATTTTGGATTTGAAAGGTAGGAGAGTGAGCCCTCTTTGCCCTCTTCGATTGATGATACGGTGTGTACGGCAGCGTTTTTGTCGCCCACCACTTCGCCGGAGAGAAGACCGGCAATCATTTCTGCTGTAAATTTCATATATGGATAGTTGTTAGTTTTTGACAATGTATTTGTGAATATCAACGCCTTCGGGCATAAAGTCGCATACGTCGTGGTCGAAAGCCAGCAGTTCGCGAATGACGCTCGACGAGATGTGTGCGAGTTGGTTTGGCGCAACGAGAATCACGGTCGTAAGTTCGGGGAAGAGATGTCGATTAACCGCCTCGATTGACCTCTCGAAGTCGAAATCGGTGGCGTTGCGCACACCGCGAATAATCGCACAAGCGCCCATCTCGCGGGCAAATTCGCCCGTGAGAGTTGTGTATGAAGCAACGCTGACACGCTCGTTGTCGGCATAGAGGTCGGCAATGAGTCGCTTTCGGGCTTCGATGTCGAGCAGACCTCGTTTGGCAACGTTCTCTCCGACGGCGACAATGACCTGGTCGAATAGCTGTAAAGCGCTATCGACCAGCGACTGATGTCCGCGAGTGAATGGGTCGAAAGACCCCGGGAAAAGTGCAATACGTTTCATACGAAATGATATATAACTTCCAAAGATACGAAAAAAAATGGAACTCCGCAGCGTCGTCTTTAATTTTTTGCGATTTGCTCAATCTTGCGTGCTTTTGTCGGTGCTTAATTTTGAATTTTGCTTTGTGTGGCCTATCTTTGCAGGTTAGAATAAAACGAATAAATCTAAAAAATACAGCAATGGTTATATTAGTGCTTAATTGTGGCAGTTCGTCGATAAAGTATCAGGTTATCGACATCTGCGAAGCAGGTCACAGCCTCTTGGCAAAGGGTCTTGTGGAGCGTATTGGTCAGGCCGAGGGAGATTTGACTCACAAGCCTGTCGGCAAGGAGGTATTCCGTCTGCACCAGCCAATTCCCGACCATACGACGGGTATCCGCTTGGTGCTCGACTCGCTTACAGACTCGACACACGGTGTGATTGCATCGCTCGACGAGGTTAAGGCCGTAGGTCATCGTGTGGCTCACGGAGGCGAGTTCTTCCCTCAAAGTTGCATCGTAAACGAAGATGTTAAGGCGAAGATTCGTTCGCTCTTCGAGATTGCGCCACTTCACAATCCAGCCAATTTGGAGGGTATCCTTTCGATTGAGAAGGTGTTGCCATCGGTGCAGCAGGTTGCGGTATTCGATACCTCGTTCCATCAGACTATTCCGGCCGAGAACTATATCTACGCCCTTCCATACGAATACTATGAGAAGTATCGTGTGCGTCGCTACGGCTTCCACGGCACGAGCCACAAGTTTGTTGCGGCTCGCGGTGCGGAGTTGGCAGGTCTCGACCTCGCTTCGTCGAAGATTATTACCTGCCACGTTGGTAATGGCGCATCGGTAACGGCAGTGCTGAACGGTAAGTCGTATTGTACCTCGATGGGCTTCTCGCCTGTCGATGGTTTGGTGATGGGTACGCGTTGTGGCGATGTAGACCCAAGTGCGCTGATATATATAGCCGAGAAGGAGGGTATGTCGTATAGCGAACTGACCTCGATGATTAACAAGCGTTCGGGCGTCGAGGGCGTGTCGGGTGTGTCGAGCGATATGCGCGATATTGATGCAGCATACGAAGCAGGTAACGAAAAGGCAATTTTGGCCCGCGATATGTACTATTCGAGAGTGAAGCAATATGTCGGCAAATATGCTGCGATGATGGGCGGAGTCGATTTGATTGTCTTTACGGGTGGTGTAGGCGAAAATTCGGGCGATTTGCGCGAAGGCGTTTGCAAGGGACTCGAATTTATGGGCGTATCGCTCGATGAGGCGGTTAATATGCCTGTGCGCGGTGTCGATACAATCGTCTCGACGGCTGATTCGCGTGTGAAGGTTGCTGTGATTGCTACCGACGAGGAGTTGGTAATTACTACCGATACATATAACTTAACAAAATAGAGAAGATGAAACATTTGTCAGAGATAGTAGAAGCTGCACGTTTGCGTGGTCGTAAACGTTTGGCTGTGGCTTATGGCCAAGATTCGCACACCATTGAGGCTGTTTACAACGCCTATGTTGAGGGCCTTGTTGAGCCGATACTCTATGGCGACCGTATTGTGATTGAAGAGGTTTGCAAGGAGTTGTCGATTGATAGCAGTGTGTTCCGTATTATCGATGAGAGCAACGATGTCAAGGCTGCAACATTGGCCGCTACTGCTGTTGCACAAGGTGAGGCCGATGTGTTGATGAAGGGTATGCTCCCGACCGACAAATATATGCGTGCGATTCTCAACAAGGAACTTGGCCTCTGCCCTCCAAAGGGTGTGTTGAGCCACGTTTCGGTATTTGAGTGGAGTGGTTACCACAAGTTGTTGCTTGCGTCGGATATTGCAATTATTCCGCTGCCCGACTTCAAGCAGAAGACCCAGCAGATTGGTTACCTCTGCAAGGTTGCAAATGTCTTGGGCATCGAGGTTCCAAAGATTGGTTGTATAGCTCCGTCGGAGCAGGTTCTTCCGGCATCGGTATCGTCGTCGGAGGGTGCAATGCTTGCCAAGATGGCCGACCGTGGTCAGTTGGGCAATGTGATTGTCGATGGCCCGCTTTCGTTGGACGTAGCCCTCTTTAAGGAGGTTGCCGACCACAAGAAGGTTAAGGGTTCGACCGTTGCTGGCGATGTCGATGCGTTGCTCTTCCCTAATATCGAGTCGGGTAACGTCTTCTTTAAGTCGGTGTCGCACTTGGCCGGTGGTGAGATTGCGGCAATCGTGATGGGTGCAAAAGTTCCGTGCGTACTGACGTCGCGTGGTGACTCGGCTGCATCGAAGAAGTATTCGATTGCATTGGCTTGCCTCTGTGCAAAATAGTCGATAGAGTTGTAGGTCGTGGCTCTCGCAATCGTAGTTGCGGTTGCGAGGGCTGCCGACTCAATGTTAATTTATAAATCAAACGGTAGGGGTAGTTATGAAAATCTTGATTCTCAATGGTGCAAATCTCAATTTGCAGGGTCGTCGTAATTGCGAGGTATATGGCACTCAAACTTTCGAGCAGTTGTTATCGCAACTGCGTGAGCATTATGCTGCTGACCAGATAGACTACCACCAAACCAATATCGAGGGCGAAATTGTCGATGCACTGCACGCTGCCGAGGGTCGCTACGATGGTGTATTGCTCAATGCAGGCGGATATACCCACACATCGGTTGTAATTCGCGATGCAATCGAGGCGATTTCAACGCCTGTTATCGAAATTCATATATCGAACATCGCTGCTCGTGAGGAGTTTCGCCATACGTCGCTGATAGGTGCTGTTGCTGTTGGCTCGATTGTGGGCTTTGGTCTCGACTCCTATCGCTTGGGCGTTGAGGCTCTTCATCTGCGCAAGTAGCGTGAGAGTCGTATCGGAATGCTTATTGGGCGTTAGAAATGCTCAAAACCTCGCCATTCGGGGGTGATTTCCACACCCTCCTTTAACCACTTAATTTTGTATTCGCCATTGGCGACGATTGAGCCGATAGGGTAGAGTTTGCACCCAAATCGGTCGAGGAGTTGTTGCGAAAGTAGGTCGATAGCGTTGCTGTCGGCCGTGAGGAGTAGTTTGTAGTCCTCGCCACCCGATACCGCCTGCTCGATTGTTGCCCCCTCGTAGAGAGGTATGCTATTGACCTCGACCTCGGCTCCAACCTTCGACTCATCGAGTATGTGACGTAGGTCGGAGGCCAATCCGTCCGAAAGGTCCATCATTGCGTGTACGCAGGGTTGCTCTCCAAACCATTGCCCCTCGACAATTTGTGGCTCGGGGTTGCGATGTGTGTCGGCCGCTGCGGTTGAGAGTTGGCCCGATAGAATGTCGTGTAGCCCTACGGCCGAGCCTCCGAGTGGGGCTGCAACCAAAATCGTGTCGCCAACTTTGGCTGCCGAGCGACGCTTGATGTTGCAACTCTTTGCGCGACCTATGGCCGTTACGGTAATTGTTATGCCCGAAACCGAAGCGGTTGTGTCGCCTCCGATAAGTGCAACGCCATATCGTTTCGATGCCTCTATATAGCCTTGTGTAAAATCCTCAATCCAACCCTTTGGCAGGTCGGCAGGTATGCCAATCGCGAGTAGCGAGGCTATCGGCTTTGCTCCCATTGCGGCAACGTCGCTAATATTTACAGCAAGTGATTTCGCCCCGATTTCGGCGGCCGATGTTGCGTGGCGTAGGAAGTGAATCCCTTCGTTGAGGGCGTCGGTCGTTATGACAAGCGAATCGCCATCGCCGATGGGGTAGATGGCGCAGTCGTCGCCAATGCCTTCAAAGCCTCCATCGGGTAGCGATTTGCAGAGATTGCGCAGATGCTCTATAAATCCGAATTCGGTCATTTCTGCTCCTCCTCGAATACGAAAACCTGCTCGCCCTTGCCTTGCATATAGTAGCGTTCGCGAGCAAACTCTTCGAGATATTCATCGTATTTGAGCCGTTCGAGCATTGTGCTATCTTGCCCAATCACGGCTCGATAGGCATCGCGCTGCTCTTCGAGGTCGGAGATTTCGAGTCGCAACTCGATAATCGACCACGCGGAGCGAACGATAAAGTAGAGCGTAAAGCAGAGAATGACAATCGTAAGCGCGCGCCAAAAGTTGATGCTCGCATTGCGAAAGAATCTCTTAAAAATACCGCTCTTCATATCTCGGTGTTATGGAATATGCATAAATTTGTGGCTCTGAATAGAGATGCTCCACTTTGGGTTGCGCTTCGCGTACTCTACAATTTCGGGCATCATCTGCTCCGATACACTCCATTCGGGTTGCAGGTATAGCAGACACTCTTTGCCGACTCTTGCCGCGTTCTGCTCGGCCCACTCAAAGTCGGCTGTGCTACCAATGATAACCTTCAACTCGTCGGCCCTTGTGAAGGCCTCGTCGAGTGGCGGGAGGTTGCGCTTTGGTGATAGGCAGACCCAATCAAACGTGCCACTGAAAGGGTGCGAGCCCGAGGTCTCGATAAATATCTTCAAACCGCGCTCTTTGAGCTGTTCGGTCAGTGGTGCAAGCGGATAGAGCAACGGCTCTCCACCTGTGATGACTATCGACTTGGCGTCGCACGCCACAGCCCTCTCGACAACGGTCGAGATGTCGGTCGGAGGGTATAGTCGTGGATTCCACGCATACTTTGCATCGCACCACGCGCAGCCAACATCGCAACCGCCAAGCCTTATGAAGTAGGCTGGTTTGCCGGTGTGGAAACCCTCGCCCTGAATGGTGTAGAAGTCTTCGACCAATGGCAGACGGTTTCCGCCCTCCAATATTTCGACTTCGAGTTTAGTCATTTGTTACAACGTAGATGTCTTTGAGGTTGCGGCCAATCTGGTCGTAATCCAAGCCGTAGCCGACGATAAATTCGTTGCCAATCTCCATTGCGCAATACTTTATCGGCATATCGTAGAGATATTTGTCGGGCTTGAAGAAGAGTGTGCAGACCTCGATGCTGCGAGGCGAAAGCGAACGCAAGTAGCCGAGCATATGGTTGATGCTGTGGCCTGTCTCGACAATGTCCTCGACAAGGATAATGTCGCGACCCTCGATGTCGAAGTCGATACCGAGCTTTTGGGTGATTTTGCCGGTCGATTGCGTGCCCTCATACGACGAAATCTGCATAAATGCAATCTCGTTGTTGAAATCCACCTTGCGCACGATGTCGGCAAGATAGATAAATGCGCCGTTGAGTACGCCTATAAAAATAGGAGGACGCTCCGCGGTTGCATAGTCACGGTTAAGTCGCTCTGCGACAGCAGCGACAGCGCGGTCGATATCTTCGGCCGGAATCATCACCTCGAAGGTGCGGTCATTGAGTGTAACTCTCTGCTTCATTGCTTGGTGAGTTGTATGGTTAGTAACAAATCCTTTTTGTAAGGGTTATAATTGTACAAAAATAATACTATTTTCCGAAATCACCAACAACTTATCCCGATATTTCGATAACCAACAAAAAAGCCGTTCCTCGAAAGAAACGGCCTTTGTAGGGAAATGACGCCTTGTGTCTATTGGTTCTTTTGGCCCAATGCGCGTTTGAGTGCGCCACCAAATTTCAGAGGGTCGATATTGTGTTTAATCTGACCGTTCTTTACAATCGAGATACCGCCCGTCTCCTCCGATACGACGATAACCACAGCGTCGGTCAGTTCGCTCAAACCGATAGCGGCGCGGTGGCGTGTGCCAAAGTCCTTCGGTACATCGCTTTGCGTTACGGGCAGGATACACTTGGCCGCTACGATACGTCCGCCATCAATAACCATCGCACCATCGTGCAACGGCGCATTCTTGAAGAAGATGTTGCGTATGAGCGATACCGATACGTTGGCATCGACCATAATTCCGCCCTCGATGATGAACTGCAAGTCGTCTTTCTGCATTACGACAATCAGCGCACCCGTACGGCTTTCGCTCATATCGAGGCAGGCCGAAACGATTGGCGAGGTGTTGATGTCCTCCTTTTTGCGCGATGAGAGTATGCGGGCGATGAAGTCGAACTCCTTTTGACGCATACCGATAAGTTGCAGGAAGCGACGAATTTCGGGTTGGAACAGAATGATGAGTGCAATGACACCAACGCTGATTATCTGACCGAGTATGGTCGATAGCAACTCCATATTGAGCGCTCGCACGATGACCCATACGAGGTAGACGAAGATGATGCCGATAAAGATATATGGCGCATTGGTTCCCTTTGTTGCGCGATATATGGCAAACATCAACGTCGCAACAAGTACGATGTCGATAAGGTCAATCAGCGAAAACGGAATAAAACCCATAACTATCTGTCTGGTTATTCGTTTGGTGGTGCTACACTCGCTCGTTTGCTACTTCTTCTTGCTTTCGGCCTCTTTGTCAGCCTTGTAGATAGAGTTCGCTTTGAGCAAAACCTCGTTCGAGATGTCGAGCAACGAGTCGGCCATAAGCAGTGCCGTGTGGTTTACAATCATCTTGTATTGACCCTTCTCGTTTACGGCCTTTACGGCACGTTCGAGCAGGTCGGCCAAACGGTTCTGGAATACGACATTCTCCTCGTTAAGCTCCGTGAGCTGCTTCTGTGCGTCCTCGCGGTACTTCTCGACACGCTGCTGAATATCGCGCTCCTTGCGTTGTGCATCGAGCGTGGTAATCAAACCCTTCTGGTGCTTCTCATAGAGGCTGGCGAGTTCGTTCTGCAAATTCTGTTCCTTGCGGGCGAGTTTCTGCTGCGTATTCTCGTTCTTGCTTTGGAGGGCCAAACCCTCGGTCTTGAACATATCGCTCTGCTCCATAACCTCGGTGCGAACATATGCAAGGCCTGTGTCGTTTACCTTCTCTGCAACTTCGGCCTTTGCAGCCTCTGCGTTTTCACTCTTTGTTTGATTGCAACCTACGAGGGCAACAAGAGCCAGGGCTGCGAACATAAACTTTTTCATCTGTTATCTGTTTTTGTGATTAAAATCATTTTACAACCTACAAAGATAGTAAATTTTTAATAACAACATCATCATAGCGGGAAATATTCTCTATTTACCCTCCGCAAAGGCGGGTAATTTGCCTTTGGAATAGGGACGATATGCCTCTCCTATCGCGAGCCCAAATAGAGCAGTAGCGCTCCGATAAAGATAAGTGCCAGGTCGAAGGCTTTGGCTTTTAGGTTGCGCTCGTGGAAAAGTATTGCTCCGCAGACGAACGATACCAGAACGCTCGAACGACGTATCATCGACACCACCGAAATCATTGCGTCGGGGTCGGAGAGAGCAAAGAGGTAGGCCACGTCGGCAGCCGACAAAAAGAGCGAGATGAGCGGTATTGCCCACGACCAATGAAATGAGTCGGGACCGCCCTGCTTTTTTGCCCTGAAAATTGTCAGCAACGAGATTGTAATGCCCATCAATACAGCCTGATATAGAACATACCAACTCTGCACGAACATCGGTGGCAGAGTGTGCATTATATGGCGGTCGTAGAGTCCGCAACAAGCACCTGTAATGGCCGCCAAAATGACGAACAAAACGCCTCGGTTGCGCTTGAAATCTATGCCCTCACGCTTGCCCGAGTGGCTCAACAAAAAGAGCGACCCGAGGGCAAGCAGAACGCCTATCCACTGCGTTAGGTTGAGCCGCTCGCCAAAGATAATCATCGCGCCAACGAGTGTCATCACGGGGCGCGTCGCGTTTATCGGTGCAGCGATTGTAAGAGGCAACTCTTTGAGTCCGAAGTATCCGAAAATCCACGACGACAATACGAGTACGGCTTTGATAAATACCGCAAGGTGGTCGGAACTTGTACCCAGCGAGATGTTGAAATCGGTGCCTTCAAACCAGCCGAAGCCGAAGAGTGAGTTCAGAACGACGGGCGAAAAGAGCAGGGTAGAGAATATGGTGTTAAGTAACAGTACTTTAAGTACTGCATTAGCCTTCAAAGCCTGCTTTTTGGCTACGTCGTAGAGACCGAGCAACGAGGCCGATATAAATGCAAGAATTATCCACATACCGGGCAAAGGTAGTGAAAAATTTTATCTAAAATCTACTATTGTGCGTGTGAAACAGCCTCGAAAGTTTCATAAACTCGATAGTTTTTTATAATTTTGTCAATTATGAGAGTCAAAGCCAACTGTAAAATAAATATCGGTCTGAATGTTTTGCGTCGTCGTTCGGACGGTTTTCACGACTTGGAGACGGTGATGTTTCCGGTAAAAGGGCTCTACGACGAGCTGTCGATTGAGCGCACCCACGACGGACGGATAACACTCTGCCAGAGTGGAATTGTTGTCGATTGCCCACCCGAAGCCAATCTTTGTGTCAAGGCTGCGCGGTTGATGCAGGAGCGTTATGGTGTTGGCGGAGTTGCCATCACGCTCGATAAGCGAGTGCCGTTTGGTGCAGGCTTGGGCGGAGGGTCGAGCGATGCGACGGCTGTATTGCTCGCCATCGACCAACTCTATAATCTCGATTTGCCGACTGCAACGCTTGTCTCGCTTGCGGCCGAATTGGGTAGCGACACCCCATTCTTTGTGCATAATACGCCCCAACTCTGTACTTCGCGAGGCGAGGTGATGTCGCCTATCGACCTTCCGCTCGAAGGTAGGTATCTTGTCGTGGTCAAACCCGACGAGGGCGTATCGACACGCGAGGCATACGGTGGCGTTAAGCCCTCTGTTCCGACTGTCGGTTTGAGAGAGGCATTGCACCGTCCGCTCGACAAGTGGCAGGGGTTGGTAACCAACGATTTCGAGCAACACATATTTGTTGCTCACCCCAAAATCGCAGCCTTGAAGGAGGCTCTGCTCGATGCTGGGGCTGTCTATGCCTCGATGTCGGGTTCGGGGTCGGCTCTCTTTGGTATCTTTAACACGCCTCCACAACTAAATCTCGATAAATCAATCTTTATACATATAGAAAGACTATGAAACGATTGTCAGTGTTGGTTGTAGCCGTAGTGTGTGCTACAACTTTGTGTGCGCAGAGCCTCAATGTAGCCTCCTACAATATCCGTATGCACAGCAAGAGCGACTATAAACGTGGCGACGGCTGGATACAACGAGTTGATGCGTTGTGCGATATGGTGCGATTTAGCGATTTCGATATCTTCGGAGCGCAAGAGGTCTGCCACGACCAGCTGCTTGATATGCAGGCCCGTATGCCCGACTATGCCTATACGGGTGTTGCTCGTGACGATGGCAAGACCAAGGGTGAATATAGCCCTGTATTTTATAAGCGCAACCGTTTTAAGTTGCTCGATAGCGGTACGTTCTGGCTTTCGGAGACTCCGGAGTCGGTGTCGAAAGGTTGGGACGGACAGTGTCGTCGAGTATGCAGTTGGGGCTATTTCAAGGACCGAGAGAGTGGTGTGCGTTTTTGGTTCTTCAATACCCATATGGACCATCGTGGCGTTGTGGCTCGTCGTGAGGGCGCGAAGCTTATCTCCAAGCGTATAGCCGAGATGTGTGGCAAGGGCGAGACGGTAATCCTTACGGGCGACTTTAATGTTCCGCAAGATAGTGAGCCATATCTCCAAATTTTGTCCGATGGCCGACTTGTCGATGCCTACGAAAGTGCCGAGGTGTGCTACGCCCCAACAGGTACATTCAATAGCTTTAAGGTTGCCAACCATACTACCAAACGTATCGACCACGTATTTGTGTCGAAAGGTGTTAAGGTTGAGCGATATGGTATCTTGACCTACCACTATTGGAGCGACGAAACGGGCGAAAAGAGTTCTCTGACCGATGCTCCTCACGAAATCTCGGCCAACAAGAAGAGTGTGCATCTTCACTCCGACCACTATCCTGTGAGCGTGTGGCTGCAATTAAAGAAAAATTGATTTTAGACGGATTTTACTTTCGCTCTTATCTTTCAAAAAAGTGTGTCCAACCGTAAAGGCTGGACACACTTCGTGTTTTCTTAATTCGAGGTTTTCGATTACTCGATTTTCTTCCAATACATACTATTCGAGAAAGGTCCCCAATAGCCGCGAACTCGCAACGTTGTAGGGTCGTCGAATACGATAACGACCTTGTAGGTCTTACCCGAGGTTGGGTCGTAGATTTGACCATCTTGCCACTTCTGCTCTTCGGCATCGTAGCTTACCGACTCGATAAGGACTACCTGACTTGAAGGGGTAGAGCGCTTGGCTGGGTCGGGGTTTTTGCGGTCGGTGCGAATCGAACCGTCGGGGTTTGTCTCATTTTCGAGCCAAAACACCTGTGCGCGATAGGTGTTTTCTCCGGTCTTTGAAATGCGTACTTTCGACACTGCACCATCCTTCTCTGCTTTGTAGACACCCAAAATTCGGTCTCCCGAATTTCCGGAGGCTGCCAAGGCTGTGGACAAAGCATAAATTCCAACAGCCACAAGGCATAAAAATCTCTTCATAAATTGTAAATTTTTATTAAAATTGACGGGGTAAAGGTAGTGATTTTTCGATAAAAATGCCACTGTATGGCGGATATAAAAAAACGCAGGTCCACAGACCTGCGCCAAATGTTTGGAAATCAGCTCGCTCGCAAGAGCGTTTTTACTCGTAAATGCTCATCGTCGGGTCGTAGATTTCGCTCTCGATGCCGAGAAAATCCAACACGCTATGGAAAACGTGATACTGCCCGACCTCGTCCAATTTCTTGATAGAATCCGTACCCTCCGACGACCATACGATAAACGGAATTTCGACCTGCTCCTTTGGTGCAAAGGCCATCGGTACGCCGTGCATATAAAGGTTGTTTTCGCCGAGCGATTCGCCGTGGTCCGAGACGAATATCAACGATGCGCGACGGTCGGTGATGGTTTTGAGTACCTCGATAACCGAATGGATAATGTAGTCGGTATAGACAATCGTATTGTCGTAGGCGTTCATCAACTCCACAGGGTCGGCCTTCGACATCTCGACGGTGGTGCATACGGGCGAGAAACGCTCGAATTGCGGTGGATACTTTGAGTAGTACATCGGGCCGTGACTTGTGGTTGTGTGGAGTACAATCAACAACTTGTCGGCTGCGCTCTGCTCGATAACCTCTTTCAGTCCGCAGGTCAGTATCTCGTCGTATTTGCTGTCGGCCTCGGGGTAGAGAGCCTTTAAGTCGGCAACCTTCTGCACCTTCTCGATGTGTAGAGGTGGTTCGCCCCAGTTGTTGGTGCGCCACACGACATCGACACCTGCCCGATAGAGGTAGTTCGGAAGTATCTCGTAGAGCTTGTTAGTTGGCTTGTGGTCGAGTATAGCCTTAACGCCTGCCGTGGTATATGTTGCGGCCGACTTTGCAGGTAGAGCAACGACCTGGTCGCTCTCCAAGAGTGGATTTGTCGGCTTCTCATAGCCATAGAGCGAAAAGTTGGCTCTTCGGGCCGACTCGCCAATGATTACGACAACGACATCTTTGCTGTTGTTTGTGATTGTCGCATCGGGTAGCGGGATAGCCTTTTGGTTGCGCTTGCGCTCGGCGTTGTAGTAACGTACGGTATTTACGGTGTAGGACCACGGCATCAGCAGACTACCCAACTTTGTGGCGTTGCGGTCAATCCAAGTGAAGTTGTTGATGTTGATAGCCACCATCGAGAGCATCGTTGCCAGGGCGATGCCTGTCAGAGCAAAGAAGCGCTTTGGTTTTTGGTAATCGACCTTGCGTGTTACGACAAATATGCAGGGCAAAATACCGAGCAGAAGAACGTATAGTACGGCCGTCAGCGAGAAGTAACCCGAAGCCTCCGAGTAGCGCGTGTTGAATACGTTGCCCATCATCGAGTCGGTTATAAGCACGTCGTAGGTGTTGATGAAGTAGAGTGTCACGGCATCGGCTATGAGCGAAAGGCCGATAATCCACTTACCTACACAACGCAACGCGAAGAGTAGCAGGTAACTAATCATAAAGTTGGTAGCAAGCATCAGCACCGCAAGTCCGCCCGTGATTACAACGCCGTTGAAACCGCCCTCGATGTTGTTAACAACGAGGTTGAATAGCGGGTAGTGATAGGCTACGAGCGTATAGATGCTGATGATGGCCGAAAGGATTGCGGCTGTTGTTTCGCGTTTGAGGAGATTTCTCATCTTTTGACTATTTTGTAGATTGCTGCAACAACTCCGACGAGTAGCGCAAGGAGCATTGCGTTAAACAATATCGTAAGCGGTGTGTTGATTGTATAGCCGTGCATCGAGGCCTGGAATGGATTGGCGTGACACGTTGCATCGTAACGCGCAAATGGATTGGAGTAGATTACCTCGCCATCTTTGAAGTAGGCCGTAAATCGAGCGTATGCATCGTGCTCCTTCATCTGGTAGCCCAACGAGTCGGTTGCGTATGCCGTTGCGAGTGTTGCGTGGCCCTGTCCGAAAACTTTGATGCTGTCGGCAGGTTGCGTTAGCGAAATATAGACCTCGTCGTTATGCGAAAGACCGATATTGCTAATGCGTGGAATAGTGCGGTTGCGCTCAATCTTTACCTCCCAATCGCCACGACCATAGTTCGGCGTGCGCATCGAGTAGTAGCAGCCGTCGAGCAGAATGGTGCGAATGTCGTCGTATTGTGCCGAACCGATGTTTAGCATATTGCTACGCATTGCAATCGCACCTGGTCGGTCGGGGTAGTGTAGGTCGTCGTTGGCCAAAGCAAAGGAGTATCGACCTGCGCTGAGAGCCGCGTCCCAATAGTCGTTCTCGGTACTTTTGCCGCTATCGAGTTCGATGATTTGGTAGCCGCACAACTTCTCCAACGTGCTGTTGCTCAATGTGTGCGTGCGCAGAGGGTGGTTGATTACCACGATGTCGCCCTGCTTCGAGAGTACGTCGAGTTGGAATTGCTTTTGCGATGCCAATAGTGGCAGAAGGTGGTCGAATCCCCAAATGTCGTCGCTGCCGAACACTAACTTGTGAAATTTGAACAGATTGTAGCCGTGCTCATAGCAATTTACCTGCAACGTTGAGTCGGTTGGGTGCTTTGTGATGCTGTTGTGATTCGATAGCGTGACGATGTCGTAGTCGAATCGGTCGTAGGCCTCCAAAGTCTGTGCAGGGGTGTATTTGCACTCGTTGAGAATGCCCTCCACGCGAGTATGTGTGTGGAAGTTGGCGCGTTTCCAACCAAGTGTTGCATCGAAGTTGCGATACGGGTTGAATATATCTTTACCGCTAAAAGGTGTGGGTTTTGCGAAGTCGTATATTGGCGATACACTTGTGATGATTATGCCCAGTAGCGCAACCAGCACAACAACCGCAATCACTCTTGAAATTAACTTAAAGGTTTTCATAATGCAAAAATAACCTTAAAAATCTGTTTTTCTCGCAAAAACTATAAAAAAAGTCCGATTGTTGCTCTTTTTGCTCTTGCAAATGGTGTCGATAGTGTCGCTTTATGCCACTCAAAGAGTTGGGCGTATCTTTCGTAAATCACAAAATTTTATTAAATTTGACACGACAAATATAGGTTTCGTCGGTTGTCGGGATTTGTGTTTGTGATTTTGTTTGTGAACTTAAACGCTACTAAAATGTTAAAAATAGTCTTGATTATGTCGATTTTATCAACCCTTTTTGGTTGCGCCAAAAGGCAGCAGCCCGCCTATCCGCAAGATAGTGTAGTGACGCGCGAAGGCGCAACGGTTCGCTTTACATTCTTTGCTCACGCATCGTTTGCTATCGAGTACGAAGGCCGTCATATCTACATTGACCCTGTTGGCGAATTTGATTGGGAGTCTCTTCCAAAGGCCGACGTGGTGTTGGTCACCCACTCGCACTACGACCATTTGGAACTTGCCACTATCGAGAAGATTGCAGGCGAGCAGTGCGCGATAGTTTGCGATAAGACCTCGTCCGAGGCCTTCGAGCACGATTGTACCACGATGACGCCTGGTGCTGTGGCAGAGCCTTTCGAGGGTATTCGTATCGAGGCTGTTCCGGCATACAATACGACCGAGGGCCATACCGATTTTCACCCAAAGGCGCGTGAGGATTGTGGTTATGTGCTGACGCTTGGTGGTAGCCGAATCTATGTTGCAGGCGATACCGAGGATAACGACGATGTGTTGGCTTTGGCGAATATCGACGTTGCTTTTCTGCCCGTTAATCAGCCCTATACGATGACCGTTGAGCAGGCTGCTCGTGTTGTGTCGGCCTTGCGCCCTGCGATTTTCTATCCTTACCACTATGGTCAGGTAGAGCAAAAGACCGATATTGAGGCCCTGCGCAAGGCGGTCGATGGCGTGACCGAGATTAGAGTATTCCCGATGGAGTAAGCAAAATGGCCCGAAGAGATGAAGAATAGAATCTTGATTTTGCTGTTCGCCCTGCTTGCAGTTGCTGTGGCGAACGCTCAAACGATGCGCGAGGAGATAGAGGCTAATCCCAATCGCGCAGGTGGTATATATTGCCACTACACCGAACCTGTCGTTGCACCAACTCCTGCACCGCGTGGCTACAAGCCTTTCTATATCAGCCATTATGGCCGTCACGGTTGTCGCTATCAGGCGAGCCGCGATACCTACGCTCAGCCTCTCGCTGTTCTCGAAGCGGCTGCTGCGGCAAAGCATTTGACTCCGCTTGGCGAAGATGTGTTGCGACGCTTGCGAATCATTGCCGATGATGCATATATGCGCGAGGGCGATTTGACTGCTCGCGGTGAGCGCGAACATCGAGGCATTGCTCGTCGTATGATGGATAACTATCCCGAGGTTTTTCGTGCAAAACGAGGCGAGGGTCATATCAGCTGCTTCTCGACCCACTATTCACGTTGCATATTGAGTATGTCGGTCTTTGCCGATGAGTTGAAAGGTCGTTATCCTGGTCTCGATATTTCGCGAGAGTCTACTCGTCGTAACGCCTACTTTATGGCTTGTGACAAGGGACTTGAAAGTATTCGTAGTCAGGCAATCAAACTTGCACGCAAATATCAGGTGGCAAATACCGATGATAGAGCCTTCCTCGAACGACTTTTTGGCGACTACGACTATGCGATAGAGCTGATAAAAGAGGTCTATAAGAGCAAACGTACCTACCAGTTTTTCGATAATATGCACGGCATTGCAATCGTGATGCAGGATTGTGACCATCTTGGAATTTCGATGCACGACATCTTCACGGTTGACGAACGCTATGCGATGTGGCGTATTATGAACGTGCGCCGATATTTGACCTATGGACCGTCGGTTGAGTTTGGTGATGTGCGTATGATCGATGGTAAGCCATTGTTGCGCGATA
>JAGBWT010000083.1 GCA_017629615.1 Alistipes sp.
ATTCCTGACAAGAGTTTCCACGCAGAGTGGAAGTATGTCGAGATGATTGAGAACGTACTCAAAGAGACCGGTGCTATCGCAATCGCTGTTGGTTCGGGTGTAATCAACGACGTTTGTAAGCTCGCTTCGCACCGCCTCGGTTTGCGCTACATCTGCATCGCTTCGGCTGCTTCGGCTGACGGTTACTCGGCTTCGGGTTCGGCTATCGTGAAGGACGGTGCAAAGCAGACCTTCGTTTGCCCTGCTCCGCTGGTAATCATCGGTGACTCGGACGTTCTCTGCAACGCTCCTGCACGCCTTACAACCGCAGGTTATGCCGACCTCGCAGCGAAGATTCCTGCCGGTGGCGAGTGGTTGATTGCCGACCTCTTTGGCACCGAGCCTATCAAGCCTGCTGCTTGGCACGTTATTCAGGATATGTTGCCAGAGGTTTTGGCCGATGCACAGGGTATTGCCGACCGCACTCCAAAGGCTGTTGAGAACATCTTTGCAGGTCTTACGATGTCGGGTGTAGCTATGCAGATTGCTAACGACACTCGTCCTTTGTCGTGCGCCGAGCACCTTTACAGCCACTATCTCGATATGACCCACCACACCTTCGAGGACCGTATGGTATTGCACGGCTTCCAAGTTTCGGTTGGTACTGTAACGTTGTGTGCTTTCTTCGACGAGTTGCTCAAAATGGACCTCACGAAGCTCGATGTTGATGCTTGCGTGAAGGCTTGGCCTACAAAGGAGCAGGAGGTTGCACGCGCTACCGAACTCTTCAAGAACTTCCCTGTACCAGAACTCGGCCCTACGGAGATTGCAAAGAAATGGCAGTCGCCAGAGGAGGTTCGCGAGCAGTTGCTCCGCGTAAAGAACACTTGGCCAGAGTTCAAGGAGAAGTTGCGCAACCAGGTCTACACTTTCGAGAAGATGAAGAACCTCTTCGAGATTGCCGGCGCACCTGTTGCTCCGGAGCAGATTGGCGTTTCGCGCGAGCAGTGGCGTAATATGACCAACTTTGTACAGTTGATGCGTTGGAGAGTAAATCTCTTCGACCTCGCAAAGCGCGCTCAAATCTTCGACACCCTCGTCGGCAACGTATTCGGCAAAGGTGGCGCACTCGAAGCATAGTTCGCACTTAATATAAATAATAAAGGCTTCCGCTTTCGTGCGGAAGCCTTTATTATTTGGTTGGCCACACCCTACTGTCGAGCTTCGGAGATATTGATAACAAAATCGCCCATTCGTTCGATTTCGGCTACTACATCGAGATAGTAGACACCACTCTGGTACTCGACTGCACTCTGCTCAATCTTCACAATCTCCTCCTCGCGAAGCATATTGCGCATCTCGTTAATCTCAATCTCGCAATCGACCGCACGACGCAGATGCTCGGCCGTAAATATCTCGACCGACAGATTCTCAATCATCACACCATAGGCGCGGTCGAGAAGGTGAAGAATTGAATCGATGCGCTCGATTTGCTTGTCGGTAAATCGCTTTTCGTGGATATTGCGACGCGAAAGTATACGGCTTACAGCCTCGCCCGAATCGCCAAGACTTTCGAGTTCGCCGACAATCTTATACATCGACTTAATATCGCGACGTGTCGGGTCGCTCAAACTCTCCTGTGGCAGCGAATTGAGGAATGTTGCAATCTCGTACTCCACGCGGTCGGCAATCTCCTCGTATTTAACCAACTTCTTGCGATAGAACTCAAAATCGGATTCTGTCGTAACGTGAATTGCCGATTTGATATAGGATAGGCCATTGCGCATAATATTGGCAAAGTGTATCGTTTCGTTGCGAGCCTGTTCGATTGCCAACTCGGCTGTACCCATCGGGCCTGCATCGATAAATTTCAGATGCACAACCTCGTCGTCTTGCTCCGGTTTGGATTTGATTACAAAGGTAACAATGCGGGCAATCAACGGTATAAACCAAATCAAGATAAAGGTGTTGATAGTGTTAAAGAGTGTATGCAACATCGAGATACCATAGAGCGCAGCCGTCGAGTCCTCGGCCGTCAGCGCAGCACCATCGGCATAGTTGAGCGTCTTTGGATTTGGCAGGCCGAGCGACTCGATAATAACACCAATCAAAGATGTAAACCACGAGAAAAATATCAACGCCCAAACCACGCCAAAGAGGTTGAATAACGTATGGGCCAGAGCAGCTCTTCGGGAGTTGGCGTTAGCAACCGATGCGGCAATGTTAGCCGTAATAGTTGTACCGATATTCTCGCCAAGCACCATTGCGGCAGCCATATCGAATGGCAACCAACCGAGGTTCAGCATAATAAGCGTAAGGGCCATTGTCGCGCTCGACGACTGCAACACAAGCGTCAGCACTGTACCAAAGAGCATAAAAATCAAGACCGAGCCAAAATCATAGTTGGTCCACTTTTGGATAAACGACAGCACCTCCGGAGTCTGCTGCAAATCGGGTACTGCGCCCTTCATCAACGACAAGCCAAGAAAGAGCAACGAGAATCCGATGATAAACTCGCTGATATTGCGACGCTTCTCGACCTTCGACAGGCTTAATATAAATCCAACAGCCATCAAAGGCACTGCAAAAATCGAGATGTCGGCCTTAAAGCCCAACCACGAAACGAGCCAAGCCGTTACGGTTGTACCGATATTGGCTCCCATAATGACGCCAATAGCCTGATTGAGCGCCAACAATCCCGCATTAACAAAGCCTACAACCATAACCGTCGTAGCACTCGACGACTGTATGACGGAGGTAATACCCAATCCCGTCAGCATACTCTTAAAGCGATTGGAGGTCATCGAGCCGAGAATTGCACGCATACGGCTACCGGCTGTTTTTTGCAGGCCCGAGCTCATCATATTCATTCCATAGAGGAACATTCCGAGAGCGCCGAGCAACGTAAATATTTGAAGTATCATATTATTGAATTTGAGGTAATATTAAATAGTAGTTATATGCAACAAAGGCGGCCAACATAACCAAACCCGCCAAGCGCGAAATTCGACCACTCAACCCAAAAAGGAAGAGCATCACGGCCGCACCTATCATCACGGCATAGTCGATTGGTGTAATACCGCCACCCGACAGAGGAGAGATTTGGGAGCTAACACCCAAAATGAAGGTGATATTAAAGATGTTCGACCCGACGACATTGCCCAAAGCCAAATCGGTATTTCGCTTAACGGCAGCAACCAGCGATGCCGACAGTTCGGGTAGCGACGTACCGCACGCAATCAACGTTATCGAGATAAAGGCCTCATCGACGCCCCACTTTGTTGCCAGCACAACCGCCTCCTCGACAAAGTAGTGGCAACCTGCAATCAGTACAACCAAGCCTCCAACTACGCGCAACACCGCAAGCCACACCTTACCCACCGACGGTTCGGAAACGATAGTTGTGCTATCGTTGGCCGCCAACTTCGCAACTGACTGCCTTTTATCGCGCAAGAAGGAGATATAGAGGAACGCCACAAAAAGTAGCAAGAAAAGCGCGCCATCAACTCGGCCAATCAGCAGCGTATCGCCATCAAAGAAGTTGTAGGTTAGCAACATAGCCAACACCGACACAAATATACAATACGGCAACTCAAAGCGCATATTGCCGCGAGCGACAGGCAACGGATAGATGATGGCCGTAAGGCCCAATATACCGAGAACGTTGAAGATATTGGAGCCTACGACATTGCCAATAGC
>JAGBWT010000084.1 GCA_017629615.1 Alistipes sp.
ATACCCGTACCACCGAATACCTCTTTACCGAAAATTACGGCAAATGCAGTACCGAGGCCAATCATCCAAAGCGGAGTACCTACCGGCATAATGAGCGGAATGATGAAACCCGATACGAGGAAACCCTCGTTGATTTCGTGACCACGCATCTGGGCTGCGGCAAACTCGATTGTAAGACCAACAGCATACGAGGTGATAAGCATTGGGAGGAAGTTAGCCAAACCATAGAGGAAAGCCATATCCCAAGCCTCGAAACCGGCCTGACGACCCGTGTTGTAGCAACCGAACAACATTGCAGGCAAGAGAGCCAATACGACAACAATCATCGTACGCTTCATATCGTTACAGTCGCGAACGTGCGAACCGTGCTTTGTCGTGGCGTTTGGAGCAAAGAGGAATGTCTCAAAACCACCGAAGGTCGATTGCAAGAACGACAATTTGCCGCCTTTCGAGAAGGTCGGCTTCATTTTATCAAGAATATTACGAAGTGCCTTCATTATTCACCCTCCTTAATCATTAAGTTAATACCCTTGCGGAGAATCTCCTGCATCTCGGTCTTCGACGGGTCTACAAACTCGCACAATGCAATATCCTCCTCGACAACCTCGTAGATACCGAGAGCCTCCATCTTATCGAGGTCACCAACCATAATCGCTTTGAGGAGGTGAACAGGATAGATATCCATAGGCAGATACTTCTCATAGAGGCCCGTTACGACAAACGCACGCTCCTCGCCATTGAGATTGGTATCGAGATTATACTTGCGGTTAGGGAACAACCACGAGAAGTATGCTCGCGAAACCGAGAACTTCTTGAAACGAGGCATAGCCCAACCCATAAACTCATAGCAGTCGCCCTCCGGAATGAGAGTCAGCTGGTTCGAGTAGTAGCCCAGATAGCCATCAGCCTCAACCTTGCGACCTGTCAGCACGTTACCCGAGATTACGCGAGCGTGAGCATCGGCCTTAACGTTGCCGGCAACAATCGACGCAACCTGCGCACCAGCGATAACCTTGCAGTAACAAGGAGCCGAAATCTCCGAACCGGTAACAGCGATAACACGGGTCATATCGACCTTACCCGAGAGGAACAAACGACCGATAATAGCAACGTCGGCAATATTGACGGTCCAAACCTTCTCGCCCTTGTTGATTGGGTCGATGTGGTGAATCTGCACACCAACATTACCGGCAGGGTGCTTACCACGGAAAGCGTGAAGCTCTACACCCGTAACCTTTGGCTCGGCCTTCTCGACATTGTACGAGAGATGAACCTTACCCTCGGTGAGGCGACGAAGCACATCGAAGCCCTTCTGCAAAGCCTCCTGGTCGCCCGACAGCGCATAATCGTAGTCGGGAGCAAGCGGAGCAGAATCGAAAGCCGACACAAATATCGACTTCGGCATATCAGCCGGATTGGCGATAATACCATAAGGACGCTGAATGAGCAACGTCCACAAACCCGATTTCAGCAATAGGGCGACAATCTCTTCTCGCGAAGCCTTGGCAACATCGAGACGCTCAAACTCCTCGTATGCGATAGTTGCATCGGCAGTAACGGTAACAGAGAGGATACGACGCTTCGCACCACGATTGACAGCAGCAACAGTACCGCTGACAGGCGATGTGAAGAGAACTTCCGGCTTGTTCTTATCGAAGAACAACGGAGTACCCGCCTTAACCGTATCGCCAACCTTAACCAGCATCTTTGGAGTGACACCCTCGAAATCCAATGGCGAAACCGCGTACTCGGTCGATGCGGCTGCAACCGTCATCTTACGCTCTGCGGCACCTTGAAGTTTGATGTCCAAACCCTTGCACAGTTTAATGATTTTTGACATGTTAAAACTGTTTTGTTAATTATTGTTTGGTTAATATGAAAAATTAGAATTTCCCTAACTCTATAATATTTCGCCCGCGAAGATACGAATTTTTTCGCCTCATTATTCTCTTTTGTGTTATTATTTTCACAATTATTGTTATTTTTTACATATCTTTACGTTCGCTATGGTCGTAGATATTCACACGCATAATACGCACACTCACGCACAAACCATTGAGACTGTGGGAGTTCACCCCTGGCACGCATCAACCGACGACATCTCCGAAGTTGAGTGCCGAGCGGTCGCTGCCGATGCCATTGGCGAGATAGGTTTGGACTTTGCATGCGACGTGTCACGCGAAGAGCAGGAGCGCATTTTCAGGGC
>JAGBWT010000085.1 GCA_017629615.1 Alistipes sp.
ATGTTGCGTCGGCAGAATTGGGCGTACTCCTCGCTGTCGGGGTTAAATGGTCTGTGCGAGGCGGCTGCGACAATCTTTTCGATATGTGGTAATAGGGTTTTTGCGCTATTGTTTAGGGCTGTGGCCACAAATTTCTCCCATATATAATCAACAGCCTGTTGCGAGGGGTGAGCAAGGTCCTCGGCGTAGAAGCGGTAGTCGCGCAGGTCGTCGTTGAGAATTTCGAACGATGGGAAGTATGTGGCGTTGTCGCATCGACGGCAAATTTCGTCGGCTGCAACTCGCAAGATTGATTTGCTTAAAGAGTTCTCGCTTAAACCATCAGATAGGTGTCGTATCGGGCTGACGGTGAGAATTATATTTTTGTCACCTAATGTTTCACTGCACAGTTTTACGAACGTCTCTGTAATCTCCTCAACTGTTAGGCGACGACGTGTAAAGTTGGAACTTGCAAATTTGTGGCAGTTGGCTACGGTCTCTCCGTTGGGCAGGGTGTAGACCCAGGCTGTGCCAAATGTTATCACGACGCAGTCGGCCGAGCGAAGAGCCTCGTTGCCCGATGCAATAGCCTTCGCGAGGTTGTCGAGTGTGGTCGATTGCGATGCGCTTGACAGCGATGAGTGGGCTTCGAAACTGTGCCAAAGTCCGTTGTTGAACACCAAATCTTCGCATCGTGGCGGAGTCGCCTCCGTATAACGATTTAGGGCGTTGGCAATCGACAGCGGATTGAAGAGTATGCCGGTTGGCGATTCGGTAACCATAAACTTCGCTTGTCGTAGTCGTGCTGCGATATTTTGGGCAAAGCACGAGCCGATAGTGAAGATGCGCGAATCGTATCCGATGGCGTTTTGAAGAGGCGTTATCTCTATTTCAGTCCTAAATTTCATCGTAAAATGCAGAATTATTTGACAAAGGTACGAAAAATACCTATCTTTGTCTACAAAGAGAGATTGAAAAACTAAAAGTAATACCTACTATGAAGAAATTGCTGATAATTTTGGTCGCGCTGTTTGCTGTGTCGACCGTTGCCCAAGCCTCGTCGCACGATGTTTCGGGTACAATCCGCACCGTCAAAGGTGCGCCAATCGAGGGCGTCGTGGTTAGCGATGGCTATACGGTTGTGGCAACCAATGCCGAGGGCTTCTATTCGTTCGACCGTCACCCCGAGGCGTCGTATGTCTACTACTCGTTGCCGGCCGAATACGAGGTGCCTCTGCGTCAGGGTCACCCTTGTTTCTATAAGAAACTGACCGACGACCGCGTCTATGATTTCGTGTTGCGTCCGATGAAGGGTGGCGTGGAGAAGAATTTTCACCTCTTCTTCCTTGCCGACCCGCAGTGCCAAAATCTTCGTCACGTTCACCGTTTCCGTTCCGAGACAGCTCCCGATGTTCGTCAAATGGCCAAGAAATGCAAATATAACTGCTATGCCATATCGTTGGGCGATATTGTCTATTCGGAGGGTCCGCGCAATGCCAACTACCTGATGCCGATGATTAAGAACGAGATGGCGGCCGAAAATCTCGGTATGCCTATGTTCCAGACTATTGGTAATCACGATTGCGATTACGAGCCTGTTAGCCTTAACAATCGTAATTCCAACGCAACCGTGCGTTTGCAACGTATGTTCGAGGCGACGTTTGGTCCTATTGACTATTCGTGGAATCGAGGCGACGTGCATATCGTGTCGATGAACGATATTGTCTACGACGATATAACCAACTTCAAGAAGTATCACGGCGACTTTACCGACAAGCAGGTAGAGTGGTTGCGCGAGGATTTGAAATATGTGTCGAAAGACAAGATGGTTATTTTGTGCGTGCATATTCCTGTCGAGCATTTCCGTAAGAGTAAGAACAATAAGGCTGTCCTCGCAATGCTCTCCGAGTTTGCTAATTGTCGCATTGTTTCGGGTCATACCCACTATATGCGCCACTTTACCCACGCCAACGGTATTCGCGAGCATATCCTTGCTGCGGCTTCGGGCTGTTGGTGGTGGTCGCGCAATAATGGCGACGGTGCGCCTAACGGCTATGCTATTTTCGATATTAAGGGCAATCAGGTTGCCGATGATATATATAAAGGTGTAGGCTTCGATAAGAGCTACCAGTTGCGTCTCTATCGTGGCGATGCTACGGTTGGAGGTAAGCACGAGTCGCCAACTCTGCCATTTGGTCCGGATAAGTTGTTGGCCAATGTTTGGTATGCCAACAAAGATTGGAAGGTTGAGGTCTATGAGAATGGCAAATTGACGGGCGAGATGAAGCGAATGAAGCCGTCGCCTTTCCGTGATGACGAGCACCCTTCGCTAACGTCGAGCAAGGATTGGTGGGCGATATGCTATCATACGGGTGTGGTTGGTCGTGGCCATCGCAAGGGTAGTACACGTCGCAACTACTGTTCCCCTAATCATCATATGTATATCTATACTATGAAAGACCCATCGGCCAAGATAAAGGTTGTTGCAACCGACTCAAAGGGTCGTAAATACACTTGCGACCACGTTATTACAGGTCAGGAGTACGATTTGGCTGCTCCGCCAGTCTATCAGGTTGGCGAGGTTTGGTAGTGTGCCGAGTGGTGATAGAAACAAAAATGTCGGGAAGTTCTCCCGACATTTTTTTTGTGTTGCTCTTGATAGCGAACGCCTCGCTACTTGATAGCAATCTTTGCGATGCGACGTGTGTGACGGCCACCTGCCTCAAACTCGGTTGTCAGCCACTCGTCGATAATCGCCAATGCCGTCTCGTTGTCGATGAAACGTGCTGGCAGAACCGCAACGTTTGAGTCGTTGTGCTGACGGGTGATGTGGGCGATTTCGGGTAACCAGCAGAGACTTGCTCTGATACCCTGGTGCTTGTTGAGCGTGATAGCCATACCTTCGCCCGAGCCGCAAATCGCAATACCGCGCTCCGCTTCGCCACTCTCGATGGCCTCGGCCAGTGGGTGAGCGTAGTCGGCATAGTCGCAACTCTCCTCCGACGAGCAACCAAAATCGAGTACCTCATAGCCCTTTGTCGCAAGGTAGCCAATCAAAAACTCCTTCATTTCATAGCCGGCGTGGTCGGCTGCAATACCAATCGTTTTATTCATAATAGACCTAATTTTGTCAAAAAAATACTTTTCGTTTTACAAATATAGCGATTTTTTGTGAAAGTGTTATCTTTGTCGCGTGAAAATATTTTTAATCATCGTAGGCTCAGTTTCGTTGGTGCTTGGTATCTTAGGTATGTTTTTACCTATGTTGCCCACCACGCCATTCTTGCTTTTGTCTGCTGCAGCGTGGGTTAAGGCGTCGCCATCGCTTTACGAATGGCTTACCAACCACAAAGTTTTTGGCGAGTATATCCGCAATTTCCGCGAACATCGTGCCATACCATTGCGTGTGAAGATTGTTTCGGTGTCACTTGTTTGGCTCACAATAGGTTACTGTATCTTTGCGGTGGTCGATGAGTGGTGGTGGGCACAACTACTTATGGCGTTGCTTGCCATAGCCATTTCGTGGCATATACTCTCGTTCAACACCTTAAAGAAGGAATAATAGGAAAAGAATTTCTATCGCTAAAAGAGGCTGTCGCAACTCAACTTTGTTGGACAGCCTCTTCTCTTGCTATTTGATGTGTACGAGGTTGCAAGCCCCTCTAAAACCAGCACGGGTGCTATACTGCTTTGCCGTAGGCGAGAACTGCGTTGCGCTGTTGATGTGAATGTGCCCACA
>JAGBWT010000086.1 GCA_017629615.1 Alistipes sp.
ATTAAAAGTTTTTGATGAAGCTAACAGCGGCGTGATTCTCTCACACTCTTTGGGGCTGTGTCGCCTCGGTTAATAAATAAGTTTCCTTTGCGGATTAAGCAATTTGCCGTGGCAAACTATTTAACCAACAATGTTTTGATTTTAGCCTCATCGGCTGGCGAAACGATACCCGAATAGCAGAGGTTACGCTTCTGTTTTTTAGTCTTTTTGGTCAGGATGTGACTGTGATAAGCGTGCTTACGCTTAATCTTACCTGTGCCGGTGAAAGTAAAACGCTTCTTTGCAGCGGCATTAGTTTTCATTTTTGGCATAGTTGTAAATAATTTTTAGTTAAACATAGCGCGCAAAGATAAGTGTTTTTTTTGGTTTGACAAAGCACAATCCTAAAAAAACTACCTTTTAGTTTTGTTCCTCGCTTTGCAATCCTCAAAATATTTACCTATCTTTGTAGGACTAAACGGACAAACTCTAACACACCATAATATGAAACTATCGAAACTATCGCGTGCCGCGCTCTGCGTAGCACTCCCGACAACGGCCGCAACGCCCCTCGCAATGACGGCTTGCACGGCCGACGAGCCAAAGACCAATGACAAGCCCAACGTCATCTTTATCCTGATGGACGATGCCGGTTATGGCGATTTTAGTTGCTACGGTCAGACTCGCACCGAAACGCCCAATATCGACGCACTTGCCCAGAGCGGTGTCCTCTTTACCGATATGTACTCCAACTGCCCCGTATCGGCCCCTTCGCGTGGCTGTCTGATGACGGGTCTGCATATGGGTCACGCCCAAGTGCGCAACAACGTCGAGGGCAACACGCCATACACTTGGGACTTTATCGAAATCGACTCGCACCCCGAAGATGAGGGTCAGATGGGCCTTGTGGCAGGTACGCCGACGCTCGGCAGCGTGATGCAGCAGGCGGGCTATGCTACGGGTATGGTCGGCAAATGGGGCTTGGGTGGCCCTATCAGCGGCTCTGCTCCGTGGGACCACGGCTTCGACTTCTACTACGGCTGTGTCTGCCAACGTCAGGCCCACAACTACTATCCGCTCTATATGTGGAAGAACGGCGAGAAAGTCTATATCAACGACCGCGACAAGATAACCGTTCCGGGTACAAAACTCGACGAGGGTGCCGACCCTCGCGACATACGCAGTTACGACAAATACAGCAAGGATAAGGTTTTCTCGCCCGATGCGATGTACGACAATGTCGTCGAGTTTGTCGATGCCAACCGTGAGCGACCATTCTTCCTGATGTGGACAACTCCGTTCCCTCACTCGCCGCTCCAAGCACCGCAGGAGTGGGTCGATAAGTTTGTTGCCAAGTATGGCGACGAGGAGCCTCTCTCGGACGAACAGTGCCAGGCAGGTGGGTGGCCACACAACTACTATCCGTGCCGCTACCCTCACGCGACCTATTCGGCGATGATTGCCTACTTCGACCATCAGGTCGGCAAGTTGGTCGAGCATCTGAAAGAGTTGGGTATCTACGACAATACGCTCATCATCATAACCTCCGACAACGGCCCTGCCAACAACGCCTCCTCGCCTACGGTGTGGATGGATAGTGCAGCACCATTCCGTTGCGGTAAGGGTTGGGGCAAGCGTTCGCTCCACGAGGGCGGTATCCGTATGCCGTTCATCGCCTCGTGGCCGGCCAAGATGAAGGGAGGCGTAGTGAGCGACCATATCGGCTACTTTGCCGACGTAATGCCTACGCTCTGCGAGTTGGCAGGTGTCGAGACTCCGCAGACCGACGGTGTGTCGTTGCTCCCAACGCTCGAAGGTCGCACCGACGAGCAACAGCAACACGAGTACCTCTATTGGGAATTTACCGACCGTGGCGGTCAGGTGGCTGTTCGCTGGGGCAACTGGAAGGGCCTTATCGAGAATATGCACGCGGGCAACCGCACGATGCAACTCTTCGACCTCTCCGTACCAAGCAAGGAGGTCGAGAGCCCCGAGCACGATGTTGCAGCCCAGCACCCCGAAATCGTCGAGCGTATGTGGGGCTATATCGAGGCTTCGCACGCCAAGCCGATGCACGAGAGATTCGAGTTTGATATGACACGCAAATAAGCGACTGCTATTGTGAAGAGGTCGGTAGAATTTTCGTACGACGACATCGTACGACGTAACGAGCGACGTGGCTTTACCTCAATGGTGAAGCCCGTCGGCTCTTTGTGTAATATGCGTTGCCGCTACTGCTACTACCTCGACAAGGCGGCACTCTACGACAATCGCCAGCCTCCGATGGACGAGGCGATGCTCGAACGCTACATCAGAGCCAACATCGAGGGTAACGCCTCGCCCGTCATATCGTTTGCGTGGCACGGAGGCGAGCCTCTGCTTGCGGGCAAGGAGTTCTTCCGCAAGGCCATCGAACTCCAACAGCGCTACGGCGATGGACGCACAATCGATAACTCGTTGCAGACCAACGGATTGCTTATCGACGATGAGTGGTGCGAGATTTTGCGCGACGGAGGCTTTTTGGTCGGTGTGTCGATTGACGGACCACAACATATCCACGATGCCCACCGCATCGACGCAGGAGGTGCAGGCACCTTTGAGCGCGTCGTTCGCGGCATCGAGCGACTCTATCGCAACCGCGTCGAGTACAACACCCTGACGACCATCAACCGCCACAGCGAGGGTCACGGAGCCGAGGTATATCACTTCCTGCGCGGCATCAGTGCCTTTATGCAGTTTCTGCCCGTTGCCGAGTTGCTCTGCGACGGCCGTATAGCCTCGCCCGACAACGAGCAGGCGCCCATAGCACCGTGGTCGGTATCGCCTCGCGGATTTGGTGAGTTTATGTGCGACGTTTTCGACGAGTGGGTCAAGGCCGATGTGGGTCGTCGCTACGTTCAACTCTTCGATGCGACACTTGCACTGATGGTCGGCGTACAACCCTCGGTATGCTCACTCTGCGAGACTTGTGGCTCGGGCCTCACGGTCGAGCATAATGGCGACGTCTATGCGTGCGACCACTTTGTCTATCCCGAGTATAAGATTGGAAATATCAACCACGACCGCCTGGCCGACCTCGCCTATTGCGATGCACAATTTGAGTTTGGCGTGGCAAAACGCGCACTCCTACCACGCGATTGCCGCCACTGCCGCTACTATCGGCTCTGTCACGGCGAGTGTCCAAAACACCGCTTTACACACGACTCCACAGGCGAATGGGGCCTCAACTATCTCTGCGAAGGCTACAAACTCTACTTCGACCACACGGCCGAAAAGATGGAGCGTATGAAGGAGTTGATTTTGGCAGGTCGCCCCGCCGCAGAGGTGTGCCAAATCAAAAATTAAAAATTAAGAATTAAAAATTAAAAATTGGGCAGGTTGGGATTCAATCTGCCCAATCTACCCAATCTGCCCAGCCAAAGTTCTGCATTAACCCTGCTGTACAGGCTTTTCCTACCTCGCACCGTAGCACTCAAACCACGGATTGCGGAGGTCGGCCTTATTGTATCGCAACGGCTCGCCCTCGGGGAGCGAACGGGTCGAACCGCCCGCCTCGGAGAGGATAAGTTCGGCTGCTGCCGTATCCCACTCGTAGGTGTGGGTCGTACGAGGATAGTAGTCTATCGACCCCTCGGCAAGCAGACAGAACTTGTAGGTACTACCCTGCTCGACAACCTCCAACGACGGATATTTCTCACGCAGAGCCTCGATGCGCTCGAAAGTCTCGGGGGTCTGGTGCGAACGCGACACCGCAACGCGAAAGCCCTTGCGCTCCCTATTCGATGCGAGAGGCAACGACTGACGACGCGAACAGATAAGTTCGTAGGTATAGTCGGCCGACGACGAAGGCCTTACACCCTCGACAAGGAACGAGCCGACACCCTGACTTGCGACATAGGCCTTCGCAAGATAGGGAACATAGACTACCGCACACACCGGCACACCCTCCGACATCAGGGCGATATTGACCGTAAATTCGTTGTTGCGCTTGATAAATTCGACCGTGCCGTCGAGTGGGTCTACCAACCAAAACAGTTCCCAATTACGACGCTCCTCGTAGAGCATCTCGCGACCCTCCTCCGAGAGAATCGGTATGCGGGTCTCGCCCAACGTAGCCTTGATTGCTTCGTGGGCAAGGCGGTCGGCGATGGTTATGGGGGTGTGGTCGCTCTTGACCTCGATTGAGTAGTCATCGTCGCCACAATATACATTCATTATTTCGGCTCCTGCACGCACTGCCGCATTGAAGGCGCGTGGCAACAGGTAAGCTCTAATATCGTCGGTTATCATAGTATAGGTTTAAGGTTTTATCAAAGATACGGCTTTTTCCTAAACTTTACAAATATTCAGCCTCTTTTTTTACGAATTATCACCCATCACCCCTCTCGGCTCGTTCCACAACGGGTCGTGCGATGAGCGCACAAAGTCGCTGGGCCTCGCTCGACAACGGCAACGCAACGAGCAGTCGCGCAAGCCTCAACTGCCGATGTTCGTTGCGCTCCTCGGCCACTGCATTGAGCAGCCACGCATCGAGGCCCGACAGTCGCACCACAACCCCAAGACGCACCAAAGCCCGCCCCCTGACACGACGGGCAACATAGGCTGCCGAGCGAGCAAACTCCTCGGGCGAAACATCGAGACGACCAAGCAAATCGATGGCGGTAGATTCCCCCACCACAAAGGCCATCAGGCGCAAAGTCGATTTACGAAGCGAGTGCGAAAGCATAACGCACCGCACTATTCCAAAAATGTGCCAACGCCGAGAAATGGCAAAAAAAATCGGGCAAACTATTTGCCATATCGAAAATAATGACTACATTTGCGGGCTGATTTCATACAAGGTCAGTACTAAAATTTCATAAAATGTTTGTAATAGTAGAGATTGCAGGTCAGCAATTCAAGGCTGAAAAGGGTCGAAAACTCTATGTTCACCGTCTTGCGGGCGAAGTTGATTCGTCTGTGGTTTTCGACAAGGTCCTGCTCGTGGAGAATGGCGGTCAGGTTAAGGTAGGTGCACCTGTTGTAAAAGGCGCCTCGGTAAAGTGTAAGATTCTTAAACACCTCAAAGACGACAAGGTTTTGGTGTTCAAGAAGAAGCGCAGAACCGGTTATCAAAAATGCAACGGTCACCGTCAGTATCTGTCGCAGATTGTAGTTGAAGAGATTGTTGCATAACCTAAAAATCGTTAAAAAGTATGGCACACA
>JAGBWT010000087.1 GCA_017629615.1 Alistipes sp.
CCAGAGCGACGACCCGCAGCTTCGGCTTCGGCAAGACCCTTCTCATAGGCTTCGCGATTGGCACGCATACGAGCCTCCGTCTCTTCGGCCGACGAATTTAGTGCGGCGGCGTTGATACCTTTGGCATCTTGGAGGTTCTCATTGAGCGCATTCTCATTGGAGGAGGTGTTGCGAATCGAACTCCAATCTATTTGCGAGTTGGCACGACGAACTTCGGCCTCCAAGCGGTCGCGCTCGGTTTCGAGAAGTTCGACCGTCTGCATATCGATATAGAGGGTCTGGGTCGAGGCGCGTTGGCCCACGACAATCTTCGACACGACAAAGATGATAGCAAAGAGCAGATAGGCAATCACCGTAATACACAAGCCGATACGATGGTCGTATGCCCACGAGCCCACATCCTGCTGACGCCCATCGAAAGGCAGACGCAACGGACGACGACGCTGACGAGGCGACTCGCTCGACGCCCCTCTTTGCTGCGAGGCTTCGCGAGGCTCCTTTATCTCGTTATTTTCGGAATTTGCTTGTATCATACCCTTTTTTCGTAGTGCAAAATTAGTGTTTATTACGAAATTTCACTATATTTGTACCCAATAATTTTAAGAAGGAGGGAGTTATCTCCACTTTTCGCCTGCCGATGCAGGTCAAAACTCCTTTGATAAACATTAAAAAGTAATGACTACGACATCTTCAAACAAACAGCAGACCCTCTGCGCCCCAATTACTTTCTCGGGTAAAGGTCTGCACACCGGCGTACAGGTAACGATGACGGTCCACCCTGCACCGGAAGATTCAGGCATCGTATTCCGCCGTATCGACCTCGAAAACCAGCCAACAATCCCTGCTTTGTGCGAATTTGTGACCGACACTTCGCGTGGCACAACCATCGAGCGTGACGGCGTTCGCGTCAGCACCATCGAACATATTATGTCGGCACTCTGGACTATGGGCGTCGATAATGCTGTGATAGATATCGACAACCACGAGACCCCTATTATGGACGGCTCGGCAAAGGCCTATGCAGCAGGTATCGCCGAAGTTGGTTTGGAGGAGCAGACGGCCGACCGTCGCTACTACGAAGTTCGCGAGAAACAGGTCTACACCATTCCAGAGAAGGGTGTTGCAATCATTCTCTACCCCGACGAAGAGTTCTCGGTATCGGTTCACGTCGATTACAACTCGAAGGTTGTCGGCAACCAATATGCGGTACTCGTTCCCGGCGATAACTATGCCGAGAAGATTGCCCCTTGCCGCACGTTCGTATTTTTGCACGAGTTGGAGCCGCTCTTCAAGATGAACCTCATCAAAGGTGGCGACCTCGACAATGCTATCGTTGTTGTCGAAAATCCTGTTTCGGACGAGCAGTTGGCTCACCTCTCCAAAATCTTCAACAAGAAGGACATACAGGTTACAGGCGGCTATCTGAACAATCTGCAACTGCGTGCCAACAACGAGCTTGCACGCCACAAGTTGCTCGACCTGCTCGGCGACTTTGCACTGCTCGGTATGCGCATCAAGGGCCGTGTATGGGCTACCCGTCCTGGCCACTTCGCCAACACGGAGTTTATGAAGCAGGTGACGCAGACAATCCGTCGCGAGGGTACAAAGCCTCGTTTCAAATACAAGGCAAACCTCCCTGCCATTTACGACGTAAACGAGCTTCGTACGCTTCTGCCACACCGCTATCCGTTTATGATGATTGACCGCATCTTCCACCTCGACGGCAACTCGGTGGCCGGTATCAAAAACGTTACCGTCAACGAGCCATACTTCCAGGGTCACTTCCCACAGGAGCCTGTTATGCCTGGCGTACTGATTGTCGAGGCTATGGCACAGTGCGGTGGCATACTCGTATTGAGCAGCGTTGAGAATCCGAGCGACTACTCGACCTACTTCCTTCGCATCGACAACGTGCGTTTCAAGCACAAGGTAACCCCTGGCGACACACTCCAAATCGAGGCCGAACTGATTAGTCCCGTTCGTCGCGGTATCGCGATGATGGATTGCAAGGCGTTTGTCGCAGGCACGCTCGTATGCGAGGCTCAACTGATGGCACAAATAGCAAAAAACCAAACTAACAAATAGAAACTTTTTATTATCTAATTGACTTATGATTAGCCCATTAGCATACGTTCACCCCGACGCTAAACTTGGCGAGAACGTAACCGTAGAACCATTTGCATATATTGCCGGCGACGTAGTTATCGGCGACGATTGTTGGATTGGCCCAGGTGCCGTAATCCACGATGGCGCACGCATCGGCAAACGCAATAAGATTCACACCGCAGCTTCGATTTCGTGCCTTCCGCAGGATTTGAAATTCCGTGGCGAGGTAACAACTGCCGAGATTGGCGACGACAACGATATTCGCGAATATGTAACCATCAGCCGTGGTACAGCTTCGCGCGGTAAGACCGTAGTCGGTAGCGGCAACCTCCTTATGGCATACGTTCACGTTGCACACGACGACGTTGTCGGCAACCACTGCGTTATCGCAAACCGTGTTTCGCTTGCGGGCGAGGTTGAGGTTGGCGACTGGGTTGTAATCGGTGGCCACGCTGCCGTTCACCAATGGACCAAAATCGGCGACCACGCAATGATTCAGGGTGGCTCGCTGCTCGGCAAAGATGTTCCGCCATATATCATCGTGCGTAGCGACTCGCTCAGCTATGCAGGCATCAACAAGGTCGGCCTTTCGCGTCGTGGCTTTACGCAGGAGCAAATCGAGTCGATTCACAACACCTGCCGCGTATTGTTCCAGAGCGGTTTGAACTACGACAACGCTTGCAAAGAGGCCGAAGAGAAGGTGGCTCAATCGCCAGAGCGCGATGCACTGATTTCGTTCGTTCGCTCGTCGCAGCGTGGCGTAATCAAGCCTTATACCTCGGTTTCGCGCGACTAACATCAAACCGAAGAGAGTGAAGGTCGGAGACGTTTGGTACGTTCTCCGACTTTTTTCGTCTTTTCCTTTGGAAAAGAGAAATTTTTGTCATATATTTGCATCGTGTAAGTGATAAGGGGACGAGCAAGTCCCCTTATTTCGTATGAAGGCCGTAACCTTTGTTTTGTAAAACATTGAAAATAAATAATTTACCAATATGAACATCGAAGCAATCAAACAACTTGCCGAGCAACACCTCGAAGGCAGCGACATTTTTGTAGTCGATTGTGTATCAACGCCATCGAACGACATCACTCTGACGCTCGATAGCGACACCCACGTTACGATTGACGCTTGTGTCGAGTTGAGCCGCATCATCAACGAGGCTTTCGACCGCGACGAGGAGGATTTCTCGCTCACCGTAACCTCGGCCGGCATTGGCGAGCCACTCCGCTTGCTGCGCCAATATCGCAAGATTATCGGCTCGTCGGTCGATGTTCTGCTAACCGACGGTGTGAAGATTCTCGGCACACTGGACGACGCCAACGAGGAGGGAATCACCATCTCGTACGACGAGAAGGTGGCCGTCGAGGGCAAGAAGCGCAAGGAGTTGCAGCACACTGTACGCACCTATACCTTCGCTCAAATCAAGAGCGTCAAGGAGTATTTGGATTATAAATAGACAAATTAAATAAAACAGACAAACAATGAACAATCTCAATCTCATCAGCAACTTTGCAGAGTTCAAAGAGCTGAAAAACATCGACAAATCGACGATGATTGGCGTCTTGGAGGACGTTTTCCGCCACGCATTGCAAAAGCAATATGGCACGGACGAGAACTTCGATGTCATCATCAATGCCGACAAGGGCGACCTCGAAATTTGGCGCAACCGCGTTGTTGTTGCCGACGAGGATTTCAACGACCCTGTTGCAGAGATTTCGCTTTCGGAAATCCAGAAAATCGACGACTCCTATGAGGTTGGCGACGAGTACACCGACTCTATCACATTCGAGTCGTTTGGTCGCCGTGCCGTATTGTCGTTGCGTCAGAACCTCGCATCGCGTATCCTCGAATTGGAGAAGGCTAACCTCTACGAGAAGTATTCGGACAAGGTTGGCGAGATTATCACCGGCGAAATCTATCAGGTTTGGAAGAAGGAGGTACTCGTTGTCGATGACGAGGATAACGAACTCATCTTGCCAAAGGCAGAGCAGATTCCAAGCGACTTCTACCGCAAGGGCGACACACTGAAAGCGATTGTAAAGAGCGTTGAGATGAACAACAATCAGCCACGCATCATTCTCTCGCGTACGGCCAACCAATTCCTCGAAAGACTCTTCGAGGCCGAGGTACCTGAAATCTACGACGGTCTGATTACCATTCGCAAGATTGCCCGTATCCCTGGCGAGCGTGCAAAGGTTGCTGTTGAGTCGTACGACGAGCGCATCGACCCGGTAGGCTCGTGCGTAGGTGTCAAGGGTGCGCGTATCTACACTATCGTAAAGGAGTTGCGCAACGAGAATATCGACGTTATCAACTACACCAGCAATACACAGTTGCTTATCCAGCGTGCGTTGAACCCTGCAAAGGTTTCGAACATCGTAATTGACGAGGAGCGCAAGACCGCATCGGTATATTTGAAGCCCGACCAGGTATCGCTTGCAATCGGTAAGGGTGGTCTGAACATTCGTCTTTCGAAGATGCTCACAGGCTACGATATCGACGTATATCGCGAAATCGAGGAGGAGGACGTTGCTTTGGTCGAGTTTGCCGACGAAATCGAGGGTTGGATTATCGACGCTCTTCGTGCCGCAGGTTGCGACACCGCCAAGAGTGTCCTCGAACTTCCGGTAGAGGAGGTTGCTGCACGCGCCGACCTCGAATTGGAGCAGGCCGAGAAGGTTGTCTCCATTCTCAAAGCGGAGTTCGAATAGACCCACAGTCCGGCTGTGGGACACTCCGCAGCAAGAAGCAATGTCCAACCATTAAACGAAAAGGAGAACAACAAATATGGAGAACGAAAGAAAATTGCGTCTTATTCAGGTTGCAAAGGAGTTTAAGGTGGGTTTGAGTACCATCACCGACTACCTGCACAAGAAGGGCGTAACCATCGACGGCTCGCCCAACACACAAATAGCCCCCGACACCTATGCTCTGATTGAGAAGGAGTTTGGCGGAGGTCGTCAAACGACCAACGCTCGCGATAGTATCCGCGAGAAGATTTCGGCGCGTCAGGCGACCGTATCTATCGAGGAGGCAAAGGTCGAAGCACCTGCACCAAAGAAGAGCGTCGAGGTTAAGGAGGAGGTTGCCGGACCAAAGATTCTCGGCAAAATCGAGATTGACAAGCGTGGCAATGTTGCCAAGCCAGAGGCTAAACCAGAGCCAAAGGTCGAGCAACCAGCACCTGCGCCTGCTCCAAAACCGGAGCCAAAGCCGGAGCCAAAACCAGCACCTGCTCCAAAGGCGGAGGCAAAACCTGCACCAAAGACCGAACAACCTGCACCTGCTCCAAAGGCAGA
>JAGBWT010000088.1 GCA_017629615.1 Alistipes sp.
ACAACTGCGCACCTATGCACCGATAAAGGAGCAGGTGGCAACAGCCGAGACCCAAATCTACGCCAAGATTCTCTCCGACGTGACGGCCTCGTTCAGCAAACTCTCGTCGCCGGAGTCGATTCGCAAGCACTTCACCGACAAGGCGTGGAGGGAGTATCAGGATATTGTCGTCAGTGGCAATCCGCGACTTGTCGGCACTCCGTCGTACAAGTTTTTGAAGCACGACTCGCTGGTCATCTGTCGCTCTATTCCGCTTAAACTCAAATTCAAGGGCAACTACTCGTTCAACGAGAACGTCGTCTTCCGCTTTGGCTCGGCCAGCAAGAAAATCGTCTCGGTAGCCTATCAACTCGACAACGACATCGATAGCGCCATTCTCGAAAAGCAGTGGGACGATGCGGCACGACTGACGCTGCTCATCTTCCTCGAAGACTACCGCACGGCCTACTGTCTGCGCGACATCGAGTATATCAACAAAGTCTTTTCGGACGACGCCTACATCATCGTCGGCAAGGTACTCGAAAAGAGCAAAAAGCGTTTCGACGACAACCCTTACGATATGCCGGGTATGGACGAGAAGCGGGTGAAATACATCAAGTTGAGCAAGGGCCAATATATCAAGAACTTGCGCCAAAGTTTCACCAGCAAGGAGTTTGTCAATATCCGTTTCAGCGAGTTCGATACCGACCGAGGCTATGGTGGCAAGGAGGGTATCTATGCGGTGCAGATGCGCCAACGCTACTACTCGAACAACTATGCCGACGACGGAGTGCTGACGCTGGCTATCGATATGAAGAGTACCGACAATCCGCTTGTTCGTGTCCGCATCTGGCACGAGCAACGACTCGAAGGCTACTCGGCCGAGTCGATGATTAACAAAGTCTCGGTCTCGGGGTCGTTGGATTAAGAAGATGTTTTTACACTTTTCAAAAACAGAGATACTATGAAAAAGGTGTTTGTTTCGATTGTAATGTTGCTCGTGTGTGGCGCAGCCGTTGCACAAGAGGACCAATTCGAGGCTTTTCGTAAGCAGGTCGAGCAGAAGTTCAACACGATGAAGGAGGATAACGAGCGCAAGTTCGACAATTTCCGCCAGGAGATTAACGCCCGCTATGCCGACTTCCTGCGCAAGGAGTGGAGCCTGTTTGAGTCGGAGGCACCCATCGCCGTACCCGACAAGCCCGACCCGATAGTCCCTCCGACCTACGACCCGTCGAAGCATACCATACCTCGCGAGGTGCCTGTTGCGAAGGTTATACCAACAACGCCTGTCGTTCCGCAACCACAACCCGTTGCGCCTATCAAGCCCGCTCCGCAACCAGCACCCGTGCCGACTCCGCAGCCAACACCAACACCTGCTCCACAGCCGCAGCCACAGCCGAATGTTGTCGAGTTTGACTACTTTGGTCTGACGTGCAAGGTCAAGGCTCCCGAGAAGGATAGTTGTCTGTCGTCGCTGCTCTCCGAGGAGGCTATCGCCTCCGGCTGGGAGTACTACTCGCAACCAAAGTTCGACGAGATGCTGGCCGACTGTCTGGCCTACCGCACGTCGCTCGCATTGGGCGATTGGGGCTACTACCAATTTGTCAAACTGTTCAGCGAGAAGTATTGCGAGGGTTGTCAGGGCGCAAGCGAAGAGGTCTTGTTGCAGGCCTTTATCCTCGCTCAATCGGGCTACAAGGTTCGTCTTGGCCGCACCAACGACCGCCTCTATCTGTTGCTCGGCTGCAACGAAACAATCTACTCCCGCACCTACTTTACGCTCGACGGCACTCGCTTCTACCCGATGTTCGAGGGTCGCACACTCCCTTCGGCTCTGCGCATCTGCGATGCCGAGTTCCCTTCGGAGAAGTCGATGTCGCTCTATTTCGACAAGCAACCACGCCTGGCCGAGAAGATGACCGCACCGACAACCTTCACCTCGACACGTTACTCCGACGTGAAGGTCGATGTGGCCATAAATCACAACCTGATGGAGTTCTACGCAACATATCCGCACTGCGAATTTCAGCCTCACGTCACCGCTTCGCTCAGCGAGTCGCTCAAAAAGCAACTCTACCCCGTACTGCGCAAGGCCATCGAGGGTAAGTCGCAACGCGATGCGGCAAACCGACTTATCAACTTCGTGCAGACGGGCTTCAAATACAAGACCGACACCGAGCAGTTCGGCTTCGAGAAGTGGTACTTTGGCGACGAGATTTTCTTCTACTCGTTCAGCGACTGCGACGACCGCGCGATATTCTACTCGGTGCTGGTGCGCGAACTGTTGGGCTTGAAGGTCGTGTTGCTCAACTACCCTACCCACCTCGCTACGGCCGTACTCTTCACCGAGAACATCGAGGGCGACCACATCGTCTATAAGGACAAACACTACCTCATCTGCGACCCGACCTACATCGGCGCATCTATCGGCAAGGCAATGCCGAAGTTCAAGAACGAAAAAATCGACGTCATCGAATTGTAAACTATATTATCACCCACACTCATAATGAAAAGACTACTCCTGCTTATTGTTGCCGCTACGTTCGCGTTGGCAACCTCGGCACAAGAGACCGAGAAGGTCATCTCAATCAATGCCGCATCGTTCCGCCCCGTGCAGACCGACGCGCTGACAGGCATCGCCATCGACCCGATAGGTCTCGACGGCTCGAAACGACCTTGCACGCGCCTGAAAATGCGCATCAACCGTATGACGCGCGAAGATATTGCGCAGTTGCAGTTCCGCCTGCGTGGTGGTGTCATCGACCTGCGCAAGTGCCAAGTGGCCCACGAGGGTAACGGCCTGATTATCGAGATGACCGCCTACAAAAACACGGTATTCTACCTCCAACACCCACACCTGGGTATGTCGAACGAGGTGACTATCGCAACCGAGGGCAACAAGGAGTACTATATCGAGGCTTCGCTCAACCAACTCTACTCGATTATCGTTCAGGCTAACGCCGAGGGTGTCGAGGTCTATATCGACAACGAGTTGATGGGCCACACCAATAGCGAATATACACTCAACATCTCCGACGTGCTTCCGGGCGAACACACACTGCGCCTGGTCTATGGCAGTTCGGAGGTCGAGCAGAAGATTAACGTGCAGAAGAACAGCATCTTGTTCCGTGGCGAGGTCAATCTTGCCGGCACACAACCGCAATATGTCGTATTCGACATCAAGCCAAAGGAGGCGACGCTTATCGTCAATGGCGAGCCGTGGCTAACCACCAACGGCGTAGCGCAGAAGTCGCTCAAACAGGGCGTATATAACTATACGGTCGAGTTGAAGGAGTACCACTCCGAGTCGGGAACATTCACGGTCAAGGAGCAGAAAATCACCCAAAAGATTACGCTCCGCCCCGCATTTGGCGCATTGAAGGTACTCTCCTCGCCATCGCTCGACGGAGCAACAATCTACATCGACAAGACCCAGGTCGGCAAGGCTCCGATGACTATCGAGAGATTGGCAAGTGGCGCACACAAAGTCGGCTTCGTCAAGGCGATGTATAAGTCATACGAAACGACGGTAACCATCTCCGACGAGCAGACCTTTGAACTTTCGGCCGACCTCCAACCCAACTTCGCACCTATAACCCTGACAGCGGCCGACAACGAGTGCGAAATCTGGATTAACGACCAAAACAAAGGCAAAGGTCGTTGGTCGGGCAACTTGGAGATTGGCTCCTACAACGTAGTCTGCAAGAAGGTGGGTCACCGCAACTCGCAACGCACCGTCGATATACTCTCGACCCACGCCAACGAGTTTGACCTGCCTGCACCACTGCCTATCTATGGTCGTCTGAAAGTGGAGTGCAACGACCCTATCATTGCCGACGTCACCATCGACGGTGTGAAGCAGTCGGAGCAGACCCCATTCGACAAGATGGTCCTTGTCGGCGAACACAAAATCGTCGTTTCAAAGGAGGGCCACGCCACACACACCCACGTTTGCCGTGTCGAGGAGGGCCAAACCGTCGAGGTTAAGGGCTTCTCGCTCCCAACAACAAAGGAGGTACGAATTTCGTGCAACAAGTCGAGCGCATCGGTCTATGTCGATAACAAATATTTGGGTAGCGCCAACAAGAGTTACTCGCTCCCTTATGGCGAACACGAGGTTAAGGTCTCGCTCGACGGCTACACCCCTCAAACCAAGCACATAACCATCAACAACTCGACCGACGAAATCGAGTTCGGCACGCTTCGCTCATCGCGCTACTCGTCGTCCTACTCTTCGTCGTCCTACTCTTCGTCGAAGAGTGGCAGCACCAAGAGCCTCGACACAATCTCCAACTTTTTCAGCCTCGGTTTGACAGGTAACTACCTCTACTGTCAGGACACGCACGCCTACGAAGTTGGTGTACTATTCCGTATTTTCAGCTACAACAGCCGTTTCAACACAACGGTCGGAATGAACTACTTGGGCTATATCGACGGAGGCAGTGGCTATCTCTCGATACCATTGACGGTCAATCTCAACATCATACGCGGCGACAAGGCCGGTTGGTTTGTCGGTGTCGGTGGTCAATACGACTACGCCATCAAATCGGGTTGGGATAACGAGTGGAGCGTCTTGGCACAGACGGGTATCGGCTTCCGCCACTTCGAGCTTAAAGCCCTGATGAGATACTACATCAGCTACGAAGATGCGTTCTTTGGCGCAGGTGTTACATACTACTTCTAAACCACTCTAAACCGCTGCCAATGGCCGACGATTATTTGGGCAAAAAGATGGCCGACTACCTGGCCCGCCCCGTCGTAACAAAACATCGCACCGCATCGCTCGGGCGACTCCTCTCGCGCAACCGCAGTTATCGCGGTTTCGATGGCTCGTTTGTCGTTCGTGCCGACCAACTGCGCCGCATCATCGGGGTCAATACCCTGCTGCCCTCGGCCCGCAACCGTCAGGCATTGCGCTTCCGACCCGTACTTGCCGACGAGGCCGATAAGGTGCTGCCCCACATTAGATTGGGTGGCGCACTGCGCGACCTGAAATTGCCGTTGGAGGGTATGGAACCACGAGCCTTTATCGTGGTCTGCTCGACAGTCGAGGAGGACCACTATATAGATATAGACCTCGGCATTTCGGCACAATCGATGCTCCTCCAAGCGGTCGAGATGGGGCTTGGTGGCATCTGCATCGGAGCCTTCGACCACAAGGCTGTGCGCGAGTCGCTCGGTCTTGAATTGGAGCCACTGCTCGTTATCGCTATCGGCCGCCCTGCCGAGCGCATCGAGTTGGTCGAGTGCGGAGCCGACGACGACAAAACCTACTACCGCCGCGACGGAGTACACTATGTACCCAAAATCCGACTCGACGAACTGATTGTTGGGTAGAGGGGGTTTTGCTGGGTAGAATGGGTAGTTTGAGTAGACTGGGTAGCCTGTAACCCCTAACGCCTCTAACGACCCTAACGCCCCTAACGACCCTAATCTTCCACTCTCCCCAGCACAACCCAGCCAAACCCATTCTACCCATCCAAAATTTTGCATTTTGCATTCTGCATTTTGCATTCTGCATTAACCCTGCTGCGCAGGCTTTTCCTCCTTCGCGCCTCGGCAAAGTGTGCAAGCACCCTCTGCTCTCGGCTTGTCGTCGGTTTTGCATTCAACAAAAAAAACCTCCCTTCTCGGGAGGTCTTTTTGTTAGAGCCTATTCACGGCGTTTTTCGATTTGTCGTTTCACGGCATCGAGGGCCAAATCGACAGCCTCCTCGAAGGTCTTGGCGTGTTGCTCCGAAACGATGTCGCCTCCCGGAACGTGGAGGACTACCGAGGCTACTTTATTACCCTTTTCGCTATCTTTTTCGAGTCGCAGAACGACATCAACTCCTGTTGGACGGTCGGCAAAACGTTCGAGACGTGCCATCTTTTTCTCTACAAATTCGATAAGCTGCTTACTTGCGTCGAATTTCAACGATTGAATCTTGATATCCATAGTTCTATATTTTATGGTTATGGGGTTTCGCGTCATTGCGAATCTGCCCCTTTTTTTCGTCCGTGACCCCTTCCGTGAGGGTGCGCCTTGTCGTATATTCGCTGCAAGGCGGCTATATTATTATGGGTATAGTGTTGGGTTGTGCGCATCGAGGAGTGGCCGAGCAACTCCTGAATATCGCGCATATCGGCATCGCGGTTGAGCAGATGCGTGGCGAAGGTGTGGCGCAGAACGTGAGGGCTCTTGCGACCCTGCACCGAGGCCTCGCCGAGAGCCGATGCTACCGCACGCTGAATCGACGAGCGCGACAACGCTCCACCCTGCTCGGTGACGATAAGCGGCATTGCATTCGTAACCTCGACACCCTCCTTTGCTACGCAATCAATGTACCGTTTGATGCGCTCGACAAGCGTTGCGAGCAGAGGAAGGAGTCGCTCCTTGCCGCCCTTGCCGACTACACGAATCGTCGCCCCCGCAAGGTCGATGTCGCCCAGACGCAGAGCGTGCAACTCGCCCAAGCGCAGACCGCAACCATAGAACATTGCGATAATCAGCGCACGACGTTGGTCGCGGAAGGAGAGGCTCTCGCTATCGTCGTTGCAGTTGTCGAGAACACGACGCATACGCGTTTCGGGAACAAAGGTCGGCAAAACGGTCGGTGTGCGAAGCGATACGATAAACTTAAAGAGGTCCTTATCGACGCTCCCTATGCGACGCATATAGCGCAAGAAACTGCGCAACGACGATAGTTCGCGATTGATTGAGGCGGGTTTGGCCTTATCGCAGTCGATACGCTTAACAATCCACTCGCGCAGGTCGGTAGCCGAGAGTTGTGTAACGTCGAATGTCGGGAGATTGTGGTGCTGTTGCCACCAGGCCGCAAACAACTCGATGTCGTGACGATAATTACGCACCGTCAGTGGCGAATAGCGTCTTTCGACCTCGATGTATGTTAAGAAGCGGTCTATCATAGGCTGTCAGCGTTGATAAGACTTGTCGGGCAGAGCCTCGCCCGTAGAGGCTTTGGCTTCTCGCCCAAACAAAGATAGCGAGAAAATATTGAAAAAACAATACCCTCTCGCTAAAAAAGTAGATTAGACCACTCGGTCGGCCGTCAGAATCGCTCGACTTCCTCCTCCTCGACCAGACATTTGCAGAAGTGCGACTGCTCCTCGGCCGTACTCTTCGGGAAGAGAAAGTAGATGCAGGTCGCCTCGGTACAGAGTTCGCCTGCCGAGTTATAGATGCGGCCCGTAACGTCGATAACATTGCGACGCTGTTGAGCAACCGATGCGCGCAACGTGATGTCGCCATCGGAGATATGGATAGGCTTACGGAAGCGAATCTCCATACGCGACGTGACTCCGCCCGACTGGAATTTGCGGAACAGCACCCAGCCACACAACTCGTCGAGCAGTGCCGACTGCACGCCTCCGTGCAACGTGTCGAGCCAACTCTGATGCTCGGTGGTTGGTCGCCAGCGGCTCACAATCTCCTCGCCATCTTCGTAGAACTCCATTCGCAGGCCGTGTTCGTGCTTCGGGTCGCAACCGTAGCAGTGGTAGCCCTCGACTTCGAGCCACGGATTGATAACCTTTCTCATAGTGTTTATTTACATCTTTACAATACCAAGCCTTTGCCGCTGATATAGGTTGCTACGAAAAGCGGTATAGAACCCCTTATCACCGCTTACTCGGCCGAAGTGGTTTGCGGAGCGGCTTTGAGCAGGGCCTTGATTGTGCCGTCCTGCAAGAGAATCAACGTGTCGAGGTCGATGTCGTAGTGGGTAATCGCACCAAGCAGTTGGGTGAATTTGGCCTCCAACTCCTCGTTCTCGGGGCAGAGCATCATCGTTGTACCGACCTGACCAAACGAGATACCGAGCGACTCGGTAGTCGTATATTGGCCGAGCAGACGGTTGCAAGCACCAACACCCGCAAGCGAACCATCGGCAGCGAGGGTGATGTTGAATTGCTCGACAGGGAGCGTGAGGTCGCGACCTTCGAGTTGTACGAGGTGCCACGTTGTACCGGTGAGTGGCAGTGCATTCTTCTGGTGATGACGACAAGTCGAGCAGCAACCTGTCAGAAAGATGGCACAAACGAGTGCCACGATAGTTGATTTGATTTGCATAGTTATAAAGTGTTAATGTTTGTCAATCAATTCGTCGGGCCAAGCAACAGCCTTGCCCGTGGCGCGTATGGTAGGCATCAGCGCATCGTAGCCGCGCAACTTTTGGCCAAGAGCCTCGGCCATCTCGCGCAACTTTTCGGGTTGTGTGGCCGCGAGGTCGTTACGCTCCGTGATGTCGTCGGCAATGTTGTACAACTCCAAAGCCTGTGTGCGATGGCGGTAGACCACCTTCCAATCGCCCTTGCGAAGCGCACTCATATAGTCGATATCGTGGAGTTGGTATGGTTTCCATTGGTGAGGGAAGTGGCTCAACACCTCGCGCTCGGGGTCGATACCCGACACGCTCTCGGCAATCTCGAAGGCGTTGGCCTCGCGTTGGTTGGTGATTTGGCCGCTCTCGACAGCCTTGCGTACCTCGTGTGAGCCTTTGGTAAGCAGTGGCACAAGGTTCTTGCCGTCAATCGTCTGCACGGTTTCGTAGTCCTCGATACCCGCCATAGCGACAATTGTCGGGAAGATATCCTCGGCCAAGACAGGGGTGTTGATGCGTGTGCCTGCGGCAACGCGCTTCGGCCACCAGACAATCATCGGTACGCGAACTCCTGCCTCGTAGCACGAAGCCTTACCCTCGCGCAGTGGCAGATTTTGGGTATGGCGCACACCACCCTTCGAGAGGTTCTCGGAGTTGCCGCCATTGTCCGAGAGGAAGATGATGACCGTATTGTCGGCCACACCCTTCGCTTCGAGGTAGGCCATCAGGTCGCCCAACGACTTATCGACACCCTCGACCATCGAGGCAAAGCGTGCCTGTCCCTCGTCCATACCGCGCTCGCGGTACTTATCGAAAAAGCGCATATCGCGGTGGATAGGCGTGTGTACGGCGTGGTGGCAGAAGTTGAGGTAGAACGGGAGGTGGTTCTTAATCGGGTAGTCGAGTGTTTTGAGTGCTTCGAGTGTCAGTGCCTCGGTGAGGTGGGTACCCGTGCCGTAATATTCGGCCATATTCTGCACCGCAAAGAAGTTCCACTGCTCCGACGTATTACCATAGTTCTCCTCGCCATAGTAACTGCGTGGCTTGCCGGCAATCTGTCCTGCAACATTGACGCAGAAGCCCATATTGAGCGGATTTGCAGCCGGAGTTCCTCCCGGAGCCCAATGGCCTTTGCCAACGTGAATCGTATAGTAGCCCTCGTCTTTGAGCAACTGCGGATATGGCGTAACGTGTACCGAGCGGGTCAAACCCTCCTGCTCGACGGGGGTAATGCCGTTTATATTCCACTCGGTGCGATTCAGCACGTCGCGCTCCTGTGCGCTTGGGGTGTCGGTCGCATCGGGATTCCAATCCTTGCGCACCGAGGTATAGTTGGTGATGCGCGTATGGGCAGCGTTCATACCCGACATAATCGACGTGCGTGTCGGCGTCGATACGGGGCAGACATAGGTCGAGGTCATAATCGTTCCCTCTTCGGCCAGCCGTGCAAGGTTTGGCGTATCGTGGCGCAGGTTGTAGGGGTAGACCTCCTCGCCGAAGGCTACCGAGGTATCGACCCAACCCAAATCGTCAATCAGGAAGAGAACGATATTCGGACGCTCCTCGGTTGTGGTGTTGCAGGCCGTGAGTGGAGCAGCGAGGGCCAACGAGGCCAACAGTTTTACAGGCGGTTTGTTCATTTTGTATAGTTTTAGGGTTATCGTTCGACCGTGCGACGATTCATCAGGGCCTGGGTTATGGTATGTTCATCGACATATTCGAGTTCGTCGCCGAAGCCGATACCGCGAGCTATGGTTGTGATTTTCAGCCCCTCGAAACGGCGCAAGCAGTTCATCAGGTAGAAGAGTGTCGTCTCGCCCTCGACCGAAGCCGAGATAGCGATAATCACCTCGCGAACACCGCCCAGCGCGATGCGGTCGAGCAGCAGGTCGATGCGCAGGTCCGACGGAGCGATGCCTTGCATAGGCGAGATTACACCGCCCAGCACACTATAAACGCCGCGATATTGGTGGGTCTTCTCGATTGAGAGCAGGTCGGCAACCTGCTCGACAACGCAGAGTGTCGTGTGGTCGCGGTTGGTGTCGGCACAAATCTCGCAAATCTCCGAGTCGGAGAGATTGCCACACTTGGCGCAGTGGCAGATATTGTTGCGGAACAGGTCGATGCTCTCGGTCATCGCACGCACCTCCTCGCTATCCGATTTGAGAATGTGCATAGCCAGGCGCAGTGCCGTACGTCGGCCCACACCAGGCAGTCGCGACAACTCGCCAACGACATTATCCAGAAGTTTCGACATAGGCTATATCTTCTCTATATTTTTGCTCTCGGTCCAGCCCTTGTTGCCGTCGGCAATCACCACCTCCGACCAATCTCCGACCTGGGCCGTAACGCGCACCTTCGTACCCTCGTGCAGCACAAAGAGGTCGGTGGCATTGCGGTCGGGCGAACTCTTGACCGAGATGGCCGACATCATCACCACAGCACCCTCGCGCGAGAGAATATCGTTGCGCTCGGCCACTGCAAATGCCGTTGTCACGACAAGCAGCACGATAGCCGCCAACGCACCATAGAAGCCCGCCTTGCGGATTGCGATGCGACGCGCAAGCAGGAACATCAGCGCACAGAGCATCGCAAAAGCGAGCGCAATGAGCGACAGCACGCTCCACGTCGTGCAGTCGAAGAGGTTTTGCACCGCCACCACCCAACGCTTAACGAAGAATTGCGGCACCTGGGCAATCTTATCCTTGGTGCGAGCCTCGGCTATGGCGAGGTTGTACTCCGCGTCCTCCATCGAGGGGTCGAGAAGCAGGGCGCGGTTGTAGAAGAGTATCGCCTTGCCGATATGGTTGGTCTTGAAGTAGGCGTTGCCCGTATTGTAGTAGAGCGAGGCCGAGAAGAGGTCGCGGTCGAGTACGGCGTTGTAGTACTCCAACGCCTGCTCATACTCTCCGTCGATGTAGGCCTTGTTGCCCATATCGAGCAAATCCTCGGCCGAGGTGAGTGGCGAAATCTCCGCCTCGACAGATGTAGCGGTGGCAAGTGAGTCGGTCGGTACGCTTTGCGCCGAAGCCGAGAGCAGCATAGCTGCGGTTGCCAGGAGTGTGACGAATATCTTTTTCATTGTCGGTGCTATTTTTTGACTATCGATTCGATTTTCGATATGATTTCGATACCTTTTGCGTAGCTCTCGTCCATCGAGCAACTTGCGACAGGCGAGTATTGAGCCTCCTCGCACATAGCGATAATATCGACCACCTCGCGAGCCTCGTTGGCTGCGCCACGACGCAACAACTCCTCGCGGATACTCTCGCGCGTGAGGTCGGCAACCGGAATGTTGAAGCGGTCGCTCATATAGCCCCACAGAGCCTTCAACATCTCCTCGTAGAAGGCGTGACGATTACCCTCGCGCATATATTTTGCGGCGGCACGGAAACGCTGTACCGCTACCTTGTTTGCGCGACGACCCTTGACCAAGACGCTGTTGCGGTTGTCGCGTATGCGCTTACGCAGAGCGACATAGACCACCAGGAAGAGGGCCACCATCGCTGCGACAATCACCCAATAGAGTGGCGACAAAACGAGCGGTGCAACGTAGCTACGAAGCGTCGTCGAGCCGAGTGCGATAAATCGAATATCGTTGCCGAGCATCTTCACATCCTCCTTGCTTACACCCATCGTGCTGACCTGTGCAGCAACAGAGCCACCCTTCGGGTCGGGTGTCACGTCAATCGTATAGGAGTCGGTGCGAAGTGTAACGTAACGCTCCTCCGTCGGGTTGAAGTAGGTAAATTCGACAGGGGCAATCGTATAGTTACCCTCGGCACGGGCGATGAACGGATACTCGAATGTGCGCGAGCCTGTCGAACCCGAAGCGGTATTGCGAATCTGCTCGGTCGTCTTCACGTCGTACAACTCGAACGACGAAGGGAGGTTGAGCGTTGGTGCTTGCAGGAAGTTGATGTTGCCCGCACCCGCAATGCGGAGCGAGAGGTTGGCGGCCGAGTTGGCTGCAATCTGCGACGACGAGAGGTTGGCCTCCATCGTGTAGCGACCCACGGCTCCACCAAACGAAGCCGGAGCGCCGGCAGGCAACTGTCGCACGTCGATAACCACCTTTGGCGAACGTAGGTTGCGTGGGAGGTTATAGACCTCCGGGCCACCGAAGAAGAAGTTGTTGGCGCGAGGGTTGCTTACGACAACCTGGGCATAGACCGTAATCTCGGCAGGTGCAATTTCGAGCGCACCACTCTGCTGCGGATAGAGCAGATACTCGCCGATGGTGTAGGCATCGTAGACCTTGCCTCCGTATGTTTCGCGGAACGGCCCCTGCTCACTCTCCAACTTCTGACTCCAAAAGCCGTTGAATGGAGGGATTTTCAGAGCCTCCGAACCTGCGATGGCCACACGGCTATAAAGTTTGAGCGTTGCACGCAGCGGCTCGCCCTTATAGACCGAGGTACGCGACACGTTAATTCGCAGCAGCAGGTCGTCTTTGCCAACCTGTTGCGATGCCCGCTGTTCGAGCGACTGATTTTGGCGCGAAGGCTGTTGCTCCTCGAAGCCGCCACCCGAAGAGCCGCCACTCGACGGACGCACCTCGACAATCGTCTCGTGGGTCGAATAGACCGTACCATCGACAGCAATCTTGGCCGCCTCGATGCGACACTCACCGCTCTGCTCGGCCACCACAACGTAGGTGATAGAGTAGGTGACGGTCTGCGACATCGAGCCGTTGATAAACTGTATCGAGCGACCCTGCGACGTGCTTGGACCCGCAATGACCGACAACCCCTCGAACGATGGGGCGACAAACGAGTCCTCGTCGGGTTTGGCGTTGAGCGTAAACTCCACGCGGAATGGTTCGCCCTCGACGGTCAGCATCGGAGCATTGACCTCGAAGGTGGTCTGCGTCTCGGCGTGAACCGCAACAACGGCCACAATCGACAACGCGAAGGTAAGGAGTGATTTTATCAGATTGTTCATACTATACGAAACAACGATATAAAACAGAGTTTTATTGTTCGCCTCGTGCCTTTTTCGCACTCTTTCCGAAGAGGCGTGTGTCGGCACCGATTTTTACTCAAAAACCCAAGCCCCCTTTGCGAGGGGGTTTGGGTCAGAGTCGTATGTAGGGTCGGGTGACTAATGCGCAAATTCGGCGAAGAAGTCGTTGCCCTTATCATCGACAATGATGAATGCAGGGAAGTCCTCAACGTAAATCTTGCGAACAGCCTCCATACCGAGTTCAGGGAAATCGACAACCTCGACACTCTTAATCGAGTTCTTGGCGAGGATTGCCGCAGGGCCACCAATCGAACCGAGGTAGAAACCACCGTTGGCGTGGCAAGCATCGGTCACAGCCTTCGAACGGTTACCCTTCGCTACCATAACCATCGAGCCACCAGCCTTCTGGAAGAGGTCTACGTAAGGGTCCATACGACCGGCCGTTGTAGGACCAAACGAACCCGAAGCCATACCCGCAGGGGTCTTGGCAGGACCTGCATAGTATACAGGGTGGTTCTTGAAGTATTCAGGCATTGGCTTACCCTCGTCGAGCATCTGCTTGATGCGGGCGTGGGCAATATCGCGTGCCACGATGAGCGTACCCTTCAAATTGAGGCGGGTCTTAATCGGATATTGGGTCAAAATCTCGCGCACCTTGTCCATACCCTCGTCGAGGTCGATATCGACAGCAGGCGACATTGCAGGAGCCTCCTTCGGAAGGAAGCGTGCAGGATTC
>JAGBWT010000089.1 GCA_017629615.1 Alistipes sp.
ACCCCGAGCGATTGGCCACCTATCAGCAGCGCTACCAATATATACTTGTCGATGAGTATCAGGATACCAACAATGCGCAGTATATCATCGTGCGCCGTCTGGCTCAACTCCACTCGCGCGTCTGCGTTGTGGGCGACGATGCACAGAGTATCTACTCGTTCCGAGGTGCGAAGATTGAGAATATCCTCTCGTTCCAGCGCGACTATCCGCAGGCCAAGACCTTCAAGTTGGAGCAGAACTATCGCTCGACGCAGACCATTGTCGATGCCGCCAACTCGGTTATCGACCACAACTCGCGCCGATTGAAGAAGCGTTGCTTCTCGGAGGGCGAGAAGGGCGAGAAGATTCGCCTCTTCAAGGCCTACACCGACCGCGAGGAGGCCGACATCATAACCTCCGACCTGCGCAACCGTGTCCGCGAAGATGGCAGTGCGTGGAGCAGTGCCGCAATCCTCTATCGCACCAACAACCAATCGCAGGCTTTGGAGGAGGCACTACGTCGCAAAGGCATTCCGTACTTCATCTACAAGGGCAGTTCGTTCTACGACCACAAGGAGGTGAAGGATATGATGTCGTATGTTCGCCTCATCATCAACCCGCGCGACGACGAGGCCTTCAAGCGCATCATCAACACCCCTGCCAGAGGTATCGGCGACACCACAGTCGAGCGCATCGCAGCCATAGCCAAAGGTCGCGGAGTCTCGATGTGGGAGGCGGTCGATACACTTGTCGAGCAACAACCGGCCGACACCGTCGAGCGCGCGATAATAAAGAAGGTAACCGAGTTTGTAAACCTTATACGCTCGTTGTCGTTGGAGCGCGAGCAGAAGGGGCTCTACGACTTCGGTTTGGAGATTGCCTCGCGAAGTGGTCTGTTGCCTCACTACCGTATGCAGAACAGCCCCGAGGCCCAATCGGCCGTAGCCAACTTGGAGGAGGTTGTCAATTCGATGCAGATGTTCAACGAGCAGGTTGCCGCAGCCATTCGTAATGGCGAACGCGAAGAGGGCGAAGAGGCTACTATCGAGGAGTGGTTGCAGAGCCTGATGTTGCTGACCGATATGGATAATGCCGAAGGCGAGGAGGACAAAAATCGGGTGACGCTGATGACCGTTCACTCGGCCAAAGGTTTGGAGTTTGACTATATCTATGTTGTTGGCTGTGAGGAAAATCTCTTCCCTTCGCAGCGCGCACTCGAAACGGTCGATGGCATCGAGGAGGAGCGACGATTGTTCTACGTTGCACTGACGCGAGCCAAGCGCATCGCTACACTCTCGTGTGCCGAGATGCGTTTCAAGTGGGGAAATATGGAGTTTTCGCGCCCAAGCCGCTTCCTCTCGGAGATTGACGAACAATATCTCGACAGCGATTTCGATGTCAAGGAGCAACGTCGCCCAAGAGCCTCGACCCCAAGCGAAGGCGAAGGCTCGGCTATCGATGCACTGCGCCGTCGTTTCGACTTCCGCTACCAGCAAAAGGGCGCAAGCGCACCAAAGCGCGAAGCGATGCCGAAGCGCGAGAGCGCACGACCTTCGACACCGACCATCAACACCGACCGTATGCGACGCATCGAGAACTCGGCAAGTGGCGCAACAACCTCGGCAGCGTGTGCCTACACCGTCGGCGAGCGTGTCGAGCACCCTCGTTTCGGACGGGGTCGCATCGTCGGAGTAGAACCTATGGCCACCGACCACAAACTGATAGTCGAGTTCGACGATTTCGGTCAAAAGACCCTCATCGCCAAGCTCGCCAAACTGACTAAAATCTAAATTCGATGATGACACCGCTCGTATCGGTCTGTATGACCACCTACAACCACGAACGCTATATCGCCGAGGCGATTGAGAGTGTGTTGGCTCAACGCACCTCGTTCGACTTCGAGATTGTCGTGGGCGAGGATTGCAGCACCGACTCAACGCCGACCATCTGTCGGCAATATGCCGAGCGGTATCCCGATAAAATCAGGCTCATAACCTCGGCCGAAAATGTCGGCTGGCGAGCCAACTACCGTCGCACGATAGCCGCAGCCCGAGGTCGATACATAGCCCTCTGCGATGGCGACGACCGCTGGTGCGATGCCGAGAAGTTGCAGGCGCAATTCGACCTGCTCGAAGCCGACTCGGAGTGCGCAATGTGCTACACACGCTCCGAGCGACGAGATTTCGAGCGCGGCGAGAGTCAAATATACCCACCCGAGCAAGGCCACGAGGATTTTGCCTCGATGCTCCGCCTCAACACGGCCGAAAACTCAACTACGATGGCCCGTCGCGACCTTGTCGAGCAATACTATGCCGAGGTGCGACCCGACCAACACCCCGAGTGGCTTACCGACGACCTGCCGATGTGGTTGTGGTTTGCGGCCAACCACAAGATTAGGTTTATCGACCGCGTAACGGCCACGCACCGCATTGTCGAGGGTAGCGTCAGCCACTCGCGCGACTATCGCAAACGCATAGCCTTTGGCGACTCTTTGCACGAGATAATGCTCTGGTTTGACAAGCGTTACAACTCTTCGCACGCACGCCACGATATACTCCGTCGCGCCCACCGCAACGCCTTGTGGGCCATAGCATCGGAGGGTAGCGTGAGCGAATTTGTCGGGCGATGGTGGAGCGACGTCTGTCGTTCGCCACGACTGCTGTTCTGTTGCGATGCGGCCAAAATATTTATCAAACGACGACTTTTACGACGATGACCCTCAAAGAGCGATATACAAACATCATCGACTACTTCTCGAAGGCTATGCCCGTAGCCGAGAGCGAGTTGAACTACCGCAACCCCTACGAGTTGCTTGTGGCCGTAATCCTCTCGGCCCAATGTACCGACAAGCGCGTAAATCTCACCACACCCGCACTCTTCGAGGCCTACCCTACGCCACAAGATATGGCCAAAGCCTCGGCCGAGGAGATTTACGGGCATATCCGCAGCATCTCCTACCCCAACAACAAAGCCAAGAATCTGGCAGCGATGGCGCGTATGCTATGCAGCGAGTTTGGAGGCGAGGTGCCGAGCGACATCGAGCAGATGATGCGCCTGCCAGGTGTAGGTCGCAAAACGGCAAACGTCGTCGGCGCAGTCATCTGGAACAAGGAGGTTATGCCTGTCGATACCCACATCTTCCGCGTGGCGGCACGCCTCGGCCTCTCGCGCAACGCCAAGACCCCACGCCAAACCGAGTTGCAACTCGAACGCCATATCCCTTCGCACCTGCTGCCGATAGCCCACCATTGGCTGTTGTTGCACGGTCGCTACGTCTGCATAGCCCGCAAACCAAAGTGCCACGAGTGCCAAATTGCGCAGTGGTGCGCCACAGCCGAACGACGTTCCGTGCCAGCCGACAGTCACGAGTAACGACGAGCTTGGGATTAAAATTTCATAATTTATACTTTTTTTTCTATCTTTGTGGCTATGAACGTATCGAAGAGCAATATAGAGGCTCTGCAAAACCTGCTGATTGAGCCCAAAAAGATTGTTGTCGTATCGCACACCAACCCCGACGGCGACGCCATAGGCTCGTCGTTGGCCATCGCCGAAGTGCTGCGCAACAACGGCCACAAGGTCGATTGCATTGTACCCAACCGCTTCCCTTACTACCTGAAATGGATTCCCGGTTCGGAGGATATTCATATCCACAGCCTCGACAAGATGGGGATTGTTGATAGCCTTATCGCCGAGGCGCAAATCATCATCTGCGCCGATATGAGTTCGCTCTCCCGCCTCGAAGGTCTTGGCGCAACAATCGAGAGCAACACCTCGGCCAAGCGAGTCCTAATCGACCACCACCTCAACCCCGAGGGGCCTTTCGATGTGCTATTTTCGCACCCCGACTCGTCGAGTACAGCCTTTGTCGTCTATACGATATTGCACGAGATGTATGGCGAGCAGGTCTTCAACCAGCGCAATGCAACACAACTCTATGTCGGAATGATGACCGACACGGGCAACTTTGCCTTCTCGTTCCTCACTCCCGAGCTGTTCCGTGCCGTCGCAACGCTATCGGCAACGGGTATCGAGATTCCGCAAATCTACAACAACGTATATAACTCTTTTACCGAGGGTCGCGCACGACTGTTCGGCTATGTCATCAACCGCAAAATGAAGTCGCTGCTCAAAGGTACGGTGGCCTATATGTCGCTGACCGAGGAGGAGATGCGTCGCTTCTGGTTCCAGCAGGGCGACAGCGAGGGCTTCGTAAATTATCCGCTCACGGTCAAGAAGATGCGAATGAGTGCTATGTTCTCCGAACAGCAGGGCTTTATCCGCGTCTCGTTGCGCTCGCGTGGCGGTGTCGATGTCAATACCTTCGCGCGTCGCTACTTCAACGGCGGAGGTCACCTCAACGCCGCAGGTGGCAAGTCGTTTGTCTCGATGGAGCAGACTATCGAACACTTTATCAAATCGGTCGAAGAGTATCACAACGAAGGATTGGTGTAATCCTCAACTCACCCACAAAACAATGTTCAAAACCTACCTCCGCCTATTAGGCTTCGCAAAACCTCTCGGACGCTACGCAGTGCCATACTTTATCTTTGCCGCACTGCACGCCATATTCAACACCGCAACCTATGCGCTGATAATCCCTATCCTGAACACGATGTTCGACAACGGCTACACCTATGAGCCTATCCATACGATGCCGACCCTCACGTTCAGCAGTGCAAATCTGCGCGAGTGGCTCAACTTCCTCTACGCCCAGCTCTTCGGTCACGACACGGAGTTTGTTATGACCCACGTTCTCGTGCTGTTGGCAGGTGTCGTTTTGGTTGCCAACCTGCTGTCGAACCTCTTCCGCTATTTGAGTGCCTATACGGCCGAGTGTATGCGCACAACATCGTTGCAACGTATGCGCAACTCGATGTTCGACAACATTATCAATATGAACGTCGGCTATTTCAGCGAGCAACGCAAGGGCGACATCATCTCGAAAATCACGTCGGACGTTATGGTCGTGCAGTTCTGCATCACCAACACCTTGCAGGTCGCCTTCCGTGAGCCATTCCTTATCGCCGGCTACTTGGTGCTGATGCTCTCGATTTCGTGGGAGTTGGCACTCTTTGCAGTACTCTTCCTGCCCGTTGTCGGTCTGATTATCGGCAGCATCGTCAAGCGTCTGCGCCACCCCGCAGGTCAAACCCAACAACGTATGGGCGACCTTGTGAGCGTACTCGACGAATCGCTGTCGGGCGTCAAGATTATCAAGACCTATACGGCGACCGAATATGTCAAGGAGAAGTTCCACGCCATCAATGGCGAACTATCGCGCCTGTTGTTGTGGATGGCACGCCGTCAGCAACTCGCATCGCCAATGAGTGAGTTCCTCGGCATTATGGCCGTTGCCGTTGTCCTTGTATTCGGCGGCTCGCTCGTTGTGGGCGGAACGCTTACGGCCGCAGGCTTTATCGCCTTCATCGCCGCCTTCTCGCAAATCACACGCCCCGTACGCGCACTCATCGACCAATTTGCAAATATCAATCAGGGCGTAGCAGCAGGCGAGCGCATATTCTCGATTATCGACGCCAAGAGCGAAATCAACGACCTGCCCGAGGCAAAGCGCTTCGACGGCATCAAGGAGAAAATCGAGGTGCGCAATATCTCGTTCTCGTATGACAACCAGCGCGACGTGCTGCACAACATCTCCTTCGAGGTGCGCAAGGGCGAGACCGTTGCACTCGTCGGCCCGTCGGGTGGCGGCAAATTGACCCTCAGCGAGTTGATGCCACGCTTCTACGACCCGAAGTGCGGCGAGATACTTATCGACGGAGTGCCAATCAACCACTTCTCGCAAGATAGCCTACGCAGCCACATCAGCCTCGTATCGCAGGAGACAATCCTCTTCAACGACACCATCGCAGGTAATATCGCACTCGGCAAGCCTGG
>JAGBWT010000090.1 GCA_017629615.1 Alistipes sp.
AGCCATTCTGCGTAGCGTTGAAACATATGAATCCTTGCGGTGCTGCAATCGGAAAAGATGCATTGGAGGCCTGGACTCGTGCTTATGAGGCCGATACGAAGAGTATCTTTGGTGGCATCGTGGCTCTCAACCGTGAGGTTACCGCAGAGGTTGCACTCGGAATGAAGCCAATCTTCCTCGAAATCGTTATGGCACCATCATTCTCGGCAGAGGCGTTGGAGATTCTCTCGGCGAAGAAGAACCTCCGTCTGTTGAAGGTTGATATGACTCGTTCGGAGGCTCCGCTTAATCAATACATTAGCGTTAATGGCGGTCTGCTCGTTCAGCAGCTCGATACCACAACCAAGGAGGTTGTTGCCGATATGTGCGTAACCGAGGCAAAGCCTTCGGCAGAGGTTTTGACCGACCTTAACTTTGGTTGGCGCATTGTTAAGCACGTTAAGTCGAACGCTATCGCCGTTGTTAAGAATGGCGCAACGTTGGGTGTTGGTGCTGGCCAAATGAATCGTGTCGGTTCGGCCGAAATTGCTCTCAAACAGGCACAGGCGGCAGGCCATACCGAAGGTCTTGTACTCGCATCGGACGGCTTCCTTCCATTCGATGATACCGTTGCTTTTGCAGCAGAGTATGGTGTTACGGCAATCGTTCAGCCTGGCGGCTCGGTTCGCGATGAGGACTCGATTAAGAAGGCTAACGAACTCGGTATCACGATGTTGTTTACCGGAATGCGCCACTTTAAGCACTAATTTTCCATTTTGGAAGGAATATTTGACTTTTACCCTTACTGCCCGAAGGTCACATACACCAAAGTATGCTCCCTCCGAGCATTAAGGGGGGGGGCAAAGCCAAATCTCCTCTCCCAAAAGTGAAAAATGACAATTTTGAATTCTGCATTTTGCATTTTGAATTTGTAAAACTATGAAAGTTTTAGTCATTGGCTCGGGCGGTCGCGAACACGCGATTGTCGATGCGTTGAGCCGTTCGCCACAAGTCGATAAGATATATTGCGCACCAGGCAATGCGGGTATTGCAGCCGATGCCGAGTGCGTTGCGATTAAGGATACAGATGTCGAGTCGTTGAAGGCTTTTGCCGTTGAAAAGGGTGTTGATTTGACCGTTGTAGGTCCCGAGGCTGCGTTGGCCGCAGGAGTTGTCGATGCGTTTCGTGCCGAGGGCCTTGCAATCTTTGGCCACACAAAGGGTGCAACCCGTATCGAATCAAGCAAGGAGTTTGCCAAGCAACTGATGGCAAAGTATAATATCCCAACAGCTGCATACGAAGCCTTTGACAACTACGACGAGGCTCGTGCCTATGTTGAGCAGAAGGGCGCGCCGATAGTCCTCAAATACGATGGATTGGCAGCAGGTAAGGGTGTTGTTGTTGCGATGACGCTCGACGAGGCCGATGCGGCGTTGCGCGATATGTTGCTCGACGAGAGTTTTGGTAAAGGTCGCGTTGTTGTAGAGGAGTATCTCGAAGGTCCAGAGTTTTCGCTTATGTGCTTTGTCAAGGGCGATAAACTCTATCCGATGCCTGTGGCACAAGACCATAAGCGCGCATTTGATGGCGACAAAGGTCCAAATACAGGCGGTATGGGTGCTTATACCCGTTTGCCGTTTATCACCGACGAGGATTTGGCCTACGCAATGGAGCATATTATGCGCCCTACGGCAGCGGCTATGGTCGAGGAGGGCGTTGCGTTGAGTGGCGTTCTGTACGGAGGTCTGATGAAGACTGCAGATGGTATCAAGGTTATCGAGTTCAATGCTCGTTTTGGCGACCCCGAGACCGAGGTTGTTTTGCCACTTATCGAGAGCGACATCTACGACACATTCTACGCCATAGCAACCGCAACAGAGGCCGTAGAGCCAAAGTGGAGTAGTAATGCGACGTTGGGTATTGTGCTTGCGTCGAAGGGCTATCCGGGTGCTTATGACAAAGGCGCGGTTATTCGCAATACCGAGGCAGTCGATGCTCGCCTCTATCATATGGGTACAGCGCGTCGCGACGGCGAGTTGGTAACGGCCGGTGGTCGAGTTTTGTTTGTTGTTGCATCGGCTCCTACTTTGGAGGCTGCGCACGTCAAGGCTATGGCCGAAGTTGCAAAGATTGAGTGCGACAACCTCTTCTATCGTAAGGATATAGGCCACCGAGCATTTAAGAAATAAGTAAAGGTAGTATATTATGATTATAGACGGAAAGTTACTCTCCGCGAAACTCAAACAGGAGATGGCGACACAGGTGGTGTCGCTCAAAGAGAAATATGGCCGCGTGCCATCGCTTGTTGTGATTCTTGTGGGCGAAAATCCCGCATCGCAATCCTATGTTCGTGGCAAAATCAAGGCGTGTGCCGAGTGCGGCTTCGATAGCCAACTTATCACGATGCCCGAGAGTGTGGGCGAGGCCGAACTGCTCTCCGAAATTGCTCGATTGAATGCCGATGATTCGGTCGATGGTATCTTGGTGCAGCTCCCGTTGCCAAAGCATATCGACGAGGAGAAGGTTATCGACGCAATCGCTTTGGAGAAGGACGTCGATGGCTTCCATCCACTCAATGTTGCAAATTTGTGGCTTGGCAAACCTTGTATCTTGCCTTGTACGCCAAAGGGGGTTATGCGTATGATTGAGGAGTGTGGATTTAATGTCGCAGGTTGTAACGCGGTGGTTGTTGGTCGCAGCAATATTGTCGGTAAGCCTATGGCGAAACTATTACTCGACGCCAACGCGACGGTTACTATCGCCCATTCGCGTACGCGTAACCTCGCCGAGATTACATCGA
>JAGBWT010000091.1 GCA_017629615.1 Alistipes sp.
CAGCGGCTTGTGTAGGTTGTGGTGCTTGTGCTGCAACTTGTAAGAACGGTTCGGCAATGTTGTTCGTTGCTGCTCGTGTATCGTCGCTTGCAAAGTTGCCACAGGGTCGTGTCGAGGGCGCACGTCGTGCAAAGGCGATGGTTGCCAAGATGGACGAGCTCGGTTTCGGTAACTGTACCAATACGGGTGCTTGCCAGGCAGAGTGTCCAAAATCGATTTCGATTGCACATATCGCTCGTCTCAATCGCGAGTTCTTGTGCGCAAAGGTTGAGGAGTAATCTTTGACTATATTGGATAGAGGTGTCTGATAGCACCTCTATCCCCAAATGATGGGAGCGAGTAACGATGGCGGAGAGTTGTTGTTAGTCGCCCTTTTTTTTTGTGAGGTGCATTTTGTGATTTAACCTAACCCTCAAAGTAGTATCTTATATTATACCCGATATTCCGATGTTGAGACGTATCGTAATAGTGCTTGTTGTAGTTGTGGCTCTTGCTTTTCGAGCCATAGCGCAGTCGGGTGCGCCATTGTCGGGTCGTCTGCTCGACTACGAGACGGGCGAGGGTGTTATGGGGGCGGTTGTCGAATTGTCGTCGGTCAATAATCCCGAAAGTAGGCGTTATACCACCTCCGAACACGGTGGTTACTTCCGTTTCAACTCGGTCGGTGCGGGGCGCTACAAGATACTTGTCACATTTATCGGCTACAAAGACCACGAAGCCGAGGTGCAGACGTCGGGTCTGCCAAAGGCTATGGGCAATATCACGATGCAGACTACGGCTGTCGAAATCGAGGCGGTCGTTGCAACTGCCGTAACCCAACGAACTGTGATGTTGGGCGATACGTTGCGTTATAATGCCGACGCCTTCAAGGTTGCGGCCGATGCCGAAGTTGAGGTGCTGTTGCGCAAGATGCCCGGTATAACCATCACCGACGGTAAGGTTGAGGCGCACGGCGAAGATGTGAAGCAGATATATGTCGATGGCGTTGAGTTTTTTGGCGGCAATGTGTTGCAGGTCTTGCAGAGTATTCCGGCCCAGGCTGTCGAGAGTATCGAGGTCTTTAATCGTTTGAGTGAGGCGTCGCAGATAACGGGTGTCGATGATGGCGAAGGTGGCAAGGTTATCAATATCATCACTCGACAGGGTATGAAGACCAGCACCTTCGGTAAGATTCACGCCGGCTATGGCTATGGTTTCAATAATAAGCCTGCGGGAGGAAGCGATAAATCGACCTCGCCACATCGCTATACGGCAGGAGGCTCGATAAATATCTTTAAGGAGGATACGCGTGTAACGGTTATGGCTCTGGTCAATAACCTCAATAAGCAGAACTTGCTTGACGAGGGAATGACCGTGCAGAATACGAACAACAACTCTAATGCTTCGCGCCAATTCTCGGTCAATTCGCAGCAGGGTGTAGCCTCGGCCGAAATTTTTGCACTCAACTATACCGACCGCTGGGGCCGTCGTCGTCGCGCGAAGATTGAGAGCAGCCTCTTCTATAACCATATCAACGCCAAGAACAACTTTATCATCGACCGTTGGTACGACGAGGCTGTTGCCAAAAAGGATACGATTCACTACGACCAATATGCCAATCCCGACAACCACGCACTGAAATTCCGTGCGCGCTTGGATTGGAAGGTGGCCAAGCGTCAGAAATTGATACTTATTCCGACTATCAACTACTACAACAACTCGTCGGTAAATCGTGTCGATTCGACCTCGTTGCGCTGGGGTCAGTCGGGCTATCGTTGGATGCCGAGCGGTAATTGGGGTTGGAGTCATTCGCTCAATACCAGCCTCTATGCCCAATACTCCTATAAGTTCCTCAAACAGGGCCGCGTCTTTATGTTGGTTGCAAGTGCGTCGAATAACGAGAACGATAGCGACCGCCGCTATTACTCCAACTCCGGCAAAACGAGCAAGGTCAGCCCCGAAGAGGCTACCATAAAATATACCTATACGCGTAAGCCAAGCGACTCACGCACGACAACAATCCGAGTTCAGCCAACCTTCCGCGAGAGATTGGGTCGTCATACGACACTCAATTTTACCTATCGTTTGCAGGCTCAACTGCGTTCGCGCGACCTCTACAACTATGCGACCGATGCCGACCACCTAATCGACCCCGAGCGCATCAATCGTCGTTCGTCCTCCTCCTACGAGGGTATGTTCCTCTACCATCAGGCTGGTGCAGGTTTCCGATATGGCCGTCAGCGTAATTGGTTCTCGGTCAATGCAATGTTCCAGCATACGCGATTGTCGAATATCAATCTCTGGACCGACGAACGAATGTTGCGTACGTTTAATTCGCCAATCTATAATGCAACGCTGCAATGGTCATTCAATCAGAGCCATACGTTGCGTGTTAGTGCCAATTCGGAGGTGAAGGCCCCTGCGTTGTGGTCGATGATTGATTCATACAACGTCGATAATTCGCAGTATATTTCGCGTGGTAATCCCGATTTGCGCCCATATACCGAGCATAACTTCTTCGCTCGCTATACATTGCTCTCGTCGTTGAAGGGTGTAACCTTTATGTTGATGGCAAAGGCTACGCATATTGCCGATTATATAGGTACCGACTTGGAGTATTCGCCCGAGACAATCGAGGTTGATGGCAAGAAGTATAACCCTATTCAGCTGACGCGTCAGGTCAATCTCAATGGCTATTGGTCCTACGAGGGCCGAGCAAGTGTGGGCTTTCCGGTAAAGTGGTTGGGGTCGAATCTCAATATCTCGGTCGGTGTGCGTAAGACCGATGTGCCAATCCTGCTCAACAAAAAGGCCGATATGATGAACAATTTTACGGCCTATTCGCAATGGACGCTGGGTAGTAATATCTCGGAGAATGTCGATTTTACATTCGATTGGAACGGCTCGTATAGCAACAATCGTTCGTCGCTCGATGTTCTCGATAACGACTACTTTACACATCGCGCCAAGGCTAACGTGAAGGTTGTGCTGCCACTTGGATTTACGATAACTACCTCGGCTGTCTTTACTCAATATGTCGGCTTTACGAACAATTTTAACGACTGCTTCACGTTGTGGAATGCCTCTATCGGTAAGAAGGTTTTGCGTAAGCAGGGCGAGGTAGAGCTGTGTGTAAACGATATAATGAACCAAAACACCTCGTTTGGCCGTCACGTTTGGGCGGGATATTCGCAGGTGCGCTACAATACGACACTCGGCCGAACCTTTTTGGTTAAGTTTACCTACAATCTGCGAGCCTTTGCATCGCGTTCGCGCCGTCTGAAAATGGCACAATCTTCGAATACTCCGGTCAATAGTTTCGCAAAGACCGAGGCTCGACTCAACAGCCTGAAATTCTAATGCTATGGAGCGTGACGATTTGACATTGAAGGAGCAGGTCGCTATGTTGCCGACCCTGCCTGGCTGTTATCTGTTCTCCGATAGCGAGGGCCGTGTAATATATGTTGGCAAGGCGAAGAATCTTCGCCGTAGAGTCGCCTCCTATTTTATGGCCAACCGCGAGCATACTCCGAAGGTGCGAGTTATGGTTAGCCGTATAGCATCGCTGCGATATGTTGTTGTCGATAGCGAGACCGATGCGCTGTTGCTCGAAAACTCGCTTATCAAATCCCACCAACCACGCTATAACATACTGCTCAAAGACGACAAATCCTATCCGTGGATTTCGCTCTGCAATGAGCCATTCCCGCGAGTTATCTCGACGCGACGATTGGTTCGCGATGGCTCGCAGTATTTTGGCCCTTACGGTTCGGTTGCGGCTCAACGGGCTGTCTTGGAGTTTATCCGCGATGTTATTCCGTTGCGCACCTGTCGATTAAACTTGTCGCAGGAGCAGATTGATAAGGGTCGCTATTCGACCTGTCTTCAATACCATATAGGTAACTGCAAGGCTCCGTGTGTTGGTCGCCAAAGTGCCGAGGAGTATAGCGAACTTGTTGCAATGGCTGTTGCTGTATTGAAGGGCGATTTGCGCCCCGTAAAGAGCTATTTGGAGGGCGAGATGGCTCGTGCAGCCGAGGCTTTGCGCTACGAAGTTGCACATCGTTTCAAGTCGCGACTCGAAGCGTTGGAGAAGTATCGCTCGCGCTCGGTTATCGTAAGTGCAAATATTACCGAGGTCGATTTGTTTTCGTTGCTTGTCGAGGAGGAGGAAGCCTATTGCAATTTTGTCCGTGTGAGGGGTGGCTCGGTTGTCGCGATACATACAATGCCTATCTCGGTCGGTGTCGAGAGCGACGAACGGCAGATGATGACGCTCGCTATTCAACATATCGTAGCCGAATTGGCCGGCGAACTATCGAGCGAGGTGCTTGTCTCGACATTGCCTCACGAAGAGTTTTTCGAGGGGGTGCATTTCGTCGTTCCGCAGCGTGGCGAGAAGCGCTCGCTTATCGAATTTTCGTTGCGGTCGGCCCGTTTGTGGCGTGCCGAACAGCTGAAAAATATGGAGATTAAAAATCCCGAGCGTCATACCGACCGACTTATGGAGTCGATGCGTCGTGAGTTGCGGTTGGAGCGCCAACCTCGCCATATCGAGTGCTTCGACAACTCCAATTTGCAGGGAACTAACCCTGTTGCTTCGTGCGTGGTCTTTCGTGACGGCCGACCTTCGCGTAAGGAGTACCGCCATTTCAATATCAAAACTGTTGTCGGAGCCGACGACTTTGCCTCGATGCGCGAGATAATCTTTCGTCGATATACCCGACTTATGGCCGAAGAGGCCGCACTGCCCGACCTGATTGTCGTCGATGGTGGTAAGGGCCAACTTTCGAGTGCCTATGGGGTGTTGCAACAGATAGGCTTGGCCGATAAGGTGCCTATCGTTGGCCTTGCCAAGCGGTTGGAGGAGGTCTACTATCCCAACGACCCGATGCCTTACTACCTTTCGCGTACGGGCGAGCCGTTGAAGGTGATATGTCACTTACGCGATGAGGCCCACCGCTTTGGTATTACATTCCATCGCCAAAAGCGTAGCAAAAACTTTATAGTGAGCGAATTGGAGAGTATCGAGGGGGTTGGCCCGAAGAGTATAGAGGCGCTGCTGCGAAGATTTCGTTCGGTGTCGAAAATTAGGGCTGCATCGGTCGAGGAGTTGGCCGAGGTTGTCGGCCCAAAGCGCGCAGAGCTTATCGAACAATGGAGGAGCAAAAGTTGATTTGCTCCTCCATCTGTTTTTTGGTCTATTTGACTATCGCTCTGTTGTTTATGCCGTCGATGACAATATCGAGAGGCTCATCAAATCGGACGTGTCGTACATACTCTGTCTCGTCGAGAGTAGCCAGGGCTTTGAGTCGTTCGGTGTCGAATGTGCCGTCACCTGCATAAGGGTTAATTGCGATGTAGCCGACGCCAAACGAGGTCATATTCTGGAAGAAGTGTGTGCCTTGACTCGGCTCTACGCGGAAGTTTTCCAAACCGCACTCCACGATAACCTTCGCCTCCGAGATGTCGCTCCACTTGACAGGAACGCCCAACCACGGGTCGCTCGACCCCCAACGGCCAAAGCCGATGAGCATATAACCACGACCCTCCTCGCGCATCTTTGCATTGAGGCGTGTAATCTGTTCGGCGATAATGCCTGTCTTTGCCGGGTCGAAGTTCTCCTCGCGCAGATATATAACATCGGTGATGCCGTCGATTTTGCCCGTGCCGAGAGCCGACGAGGAGCTTATTAGAGCATCGTCGGTCGAGATATTCGACCAGTCGATATTCAGATTAGTTGCATTTTCGGCTATTGGTCGCACTTGCAACAGATTGAAAACGCTGAGTCGATTGCCGCGGTCGAGATTTGCTGCAAACTCGATTTCGACACAACACTTCATCTCTTTTTGTGCTATTTCGAGTAGTCGCAGCAGTATGTCGGCAAGTGGGAAGGTGTTGTATTTGAGTATGTGGGCAAACGTTATCACCTTGATACCTTCGGCGTGTGGCGAATCGACAAGTCGCATACTCTGCATATCCCAAGTCGAGGCAACGTGTCGCATATTGCGGAAATGCGAGCAGTCGGCAATATTTATTCGTTCGAGATTGACGGCATCGTCAATCGAAGTCTTAAAACAGTCGGGTTTGAGGTTGAGTGCATACATTACCTGCTGCGTATCGCGCATCGCCAGCGCAGGTGTCGAGGTCTGCAAGACGTGGTTCGGGTACTTGGGCGAGAAGCGCAGCACCTGCTCTCCATCAACCACCGCCTTACCCAAACCAAATGCAACTTTGGCAATACCCTCTTCGGCTCGCTCGTAACCGATAGGGTAGGAGTTGAGCGAGCGAGCAACACCCGAGAGCGTAGGGAAGAAGTAACCACTATCCTCCGAGCCACAAATCTCCTCGATGACGATTGCCATCTTCTCCTCCGATATAACGTTAGCCGTGGCAGTAATATAGGCACGCGACGAGGCGTAATATACCGAAGCGTAGACACTCTTTATGGCCTTCGATAGTAGGCGTAACTCTTGGTCCTCGTTGTCGGTATGCGGAATCATATAGGTCGAGTATATGCCCGCAAATGGTTGATAATACGAGTCCTCTAACTTCGATGAGGAGCGTATCGCAAGCGGCTTTCTCACGTGGCGTATAAATGTTCGCAGTGCATCAATCAACTCTTGCGGGAGCGACGAGGCTACAAATTCGGAGAGTATCTCGTCGTCGGATATGTCGGAATTGATAACATATTGCAAACCGTTCTCGATGATAAACCTGTCGAAATATTCGGTCGTGATAACAAGCGTTCGCGGCACCATAACGCGTACCCCCTCCCACGCATTATAGACGTTGTACTTTTGCAACGTATGATTCATAAATGCCAAACCACGGGCTTTGCCGCCGAGTGAGCCGTTTCCGAGTTTCGAGAACCATATTGCATCGTTGTAGGTCTCGGTCGAGAATTTGGCAACAACGCCCAGACCTTGACGAATGCGGTAGTCGCGAATAGCATCGGTGAGGTACTGTCGTATCTCGGCGTCGCTGTTAAATTCGTCGGCCGACAGGGCGCGGAATGAGTTGCCGAGCGAGAATATACCTCGCGAAAGCAACCATTTCGAGAGGTAGGTCGTGGTTACGACGGCGTGCAATACCTCGTCGGGGATAGTGTGTAGTATGCGTTCCAACTCATAGAGGTCCTTTGCGCGGGCTATCTCTTCGCGAGTGTTTGGGTCGGTCAGCACGAAGTCACCAAAAGCAAATTCGCGAGCAATATATTCGCCCAATTCGTGGACCAAAGTCTTTGAGTGCTTGACAATGAAGCCGACGCCCAGCTCCTTGGCAACATCGCGCATACTCTCCTGCGACGATTGCATCAGGAATGGCATTGTCGGGTTGTCGTGGCGAATCAGATTACAAAGGTCGATACCTGCATCGAGCTTCTCTTGGCAAGGAGCATCACCTTTGTTGATAACAAAGCCGACGTCGGAGATGACACCGAGCAGGTTGTTGCGATAGCGGTGGTATAGCTCAACGGCATCGTTGTAGTTGGTTGCCATCAAAATCTTCGGACGCGCACGCTTACGCATTATCTGCTGCTGCTCGTTGAGCGCATCGCGTATCGAGGCCTGATTTTGTTGCAGGACGAGTTTGTAGATTGCCGGCAGATAGGTCGAATAGTAGCGAGCCGAGTCCTCGACAAGCAGAATTGACTGTACGCCCATCTCCAATATGTCGTGGCTGGCGTTCATACTATCCTCCAACAACTTAATGATGGCGATAATCAGGTCGGTCGAGTTGTTCCAACAAAATACATAGTCGATAGCCGACGTGTCGCTCTGCTCAATGCGTCGATATATCTCTTTCGAGAAGTTGGTCAGCAGGACAAGCGGCGTAGCCGGACAACGACGCTTGAACTCGTGCGAGAAGGTAAAGACATCGACCTCTCCAATGTTGTACATCGTAATCACAAGGTCGAACTCTTGGCCGTTATCCAACAACTCCAAAGCCTCGATGGTCGATTGTACCTGATAAATCGAAGGCGGATTACTCAAATTCAACTCCGAGTATTCGTGGGTAATTTGAGCCTCGATGCGGCCGTCCTCTTCGAGTGTGTAACTATCGTAACTGCTACACACGAGCAGGATTCGACGAATGCGTCGGTTCATAAGCGACGAGTAGTCGAGCATATGGTTGTTCTGCTGAATATCCATAGTTTTTACACTTTTTGCTCCACAAATTTAATTTTTTATTCCGAGTTCTCACTCTGATATGAGGAAAAATGCTATTTTTGTATGAAAATATAGCGTTATTATGGATAAAGTCGATGTTTCGGCGCGCGAGGAGCGTGCAAAAGAGTTGTTTCGCAGTGGCTATAATTGCGCACAGTCGGTCGTGCTTGCCTATGCCGATTTGCTGCCTTTCTCGGAGCAGATTGCTGCAACTGTTTCGGCTTCGTTTGGTGGCGGTATGGGTCGTCTGCGCGAGGTCTGCGGAGCGGTCAGCGGTATGTCGATGATGGCTTCGTTTTTGTCGCCGTCGCCAACGAATAACGATGCCGAGGCCAAACGTCGCAACTATGCCCTTGTCCAGAAGTTTGCCGAGTCGTTCCGTCAGCAGAATGGGGCGATAGTCTGCCGCACGTTGCTCGGACTCGATGTGCAGAGCGAAGAGCCAACCCCTTCGCCCCGTACCGAGGAGTACTATCGCAAACGTCCGTGCGTAGAGTTGGTTGGCGATGCTGCGCGTATCGTGGGCGACTATATCAATCAACAAGAGTAACAACTTAAAACAATAAAACTATGGAGAAAAAAGTTATCGCATCGCCATTGGCACCCAAAGCCGTAGGCCCTTATTCGCAAGCCGTTCAGGCCGACGCAACACTCTATCTGTCGGGCCAGCTTCCTATCGATGGCGCAACGGGTACTATGCCCGAGACTATCGAGGAGCAGACCGAGCAGTCGTTGAAAAATATTGGTCATATCCTTGCCGAGGCGGGTTACGACTATTCCGATATCGTTAAGACTACGGTCTTGCTTGCCGATATCAAGGACTTTGTGGCAATGAATGGCGTCTATGCCAAATATTTCAGTGGCGCATTCCCTGCACGCGTTTGCTATCAGGTCGCAGCATTGCCTATGGGAGCAAAGGTCGAGATTGATGCTGTGGCGGTGAAGTAGTCTGTCGTGGCACTATTGGTGGCGGATAGGGATAATCTATCCGCTTTTTTATGTTTATACCCAATGTTATTTAACATAATAAAATTATAAACATTTGCGTTATCTTCTCGAATTATAAAAAGAACGAAGATGCAGATGAGAATATCGAAATCATTGGAGGGCCTTTTGGCTCAAACGGCCTTCGATTTGGTGCGTGATGG
>JAGBWT010000012.1 GCA_017629615.1 Alistipes sp.
CCCAGCCTACCCAGCAAAACCCAGCCAAACCCAGCCTACTCCCTCGTGTGCCACACGATGGCCTCCGAGTCGTCGTGGTCGGGCAGAGGTTTTGGCTCAAAGTCGGAGTAGCCGAGGGCGATGACGCACTCCACGCTCCACTCGGCAGGTATTGCGATGAGCGAGCGCACATAATCCTCGGCCTGTGGGCCTTGTGGCTCATCTTTGAGGCGCGGACGACCGCCAACGTGTACCCAGCACGAAGCCAGACCTGCATCGACCGCCGCAAGGGAGAGCATCGTGGCCGAGATAGCGCAGTTTTCGCGCCAGAGGTCGGTCTTGGTCGTGTCGGCCGCAACGACGATAGCGGCAGGTGCATCTTTCATAAACGACGAGCCGTAGTCGCGCATTTCGGACAATGCGGCAAGGGTCTCGCGGTCATCGACGATGATAAATCGCGAGGTGCGCATATTGCGTGACGAGGGGGCTGTGAGTGCCACATTTACGAGGTCGAGAAGCACCTCTCGCGAAACGGCTGTTGGCGAGAAACGTCTTACGCTGCGACGCTTCGCTACAAGAGTTTTGAAATCCATATCCTAATACTATTTTATATTTTGTCGTTTGAGTGATACAAAAATAGTGAAAAATTACTAACTTTGACCCAAATTATACTTATTAAAATGAAGGAACACGAGGCATACAAATTTTCGATAGCCCTAATCTACGACTTCGACGGCACACTTTCGGCAGGCAATATGCAGGAGTACAACTTTATTCCGGCTGTGGGCAAGAGCAATATGGAGTTTTGGAGCGAGGCCAACCGCCTTGCCGAGGAGCAGGACGCCGACCAGATTTTGACCTATATGGCGCTGATGATTCGTGCGGCACAGGCCAAAGGTGTGTCGTTGCGTCGTGAGGCCTTTCAGGAGTCGGGCCGCAACATTCCGTTCTACGATGGCGTGGAGGAGTGGTTCGACCGCATCAACCGCTATGGCGAGGAGCGTGGCATCAAGATTCTGCACTACATCAACTCGTCGGGCTTGAAGGAGATTATCGAGGGTACGTCGATTGCCGACCGTTTCAGCAAAATCTACGCCTGCTCGTTCCTCTACAATGTCGATGGCATAGCCTATTGGCCTGCTGTCGCGGTGAACTACACCAACAAGACGCAGTTTATCTTCAAGATTAACAAGGGCGTCGAGTCGGTCTACGATACGAAGTTGGTCAATCAGTATATGGAGGAGCGTTCGCGCCCTGTGCCGTTCTCGCGAATGATTTATGTTGGCGACGGTACGACCGATATTCCTTGTATGCGCCTCGTCAAGAACTTTGGCGGCCACTCCATCGCGGTCTATAACCCGAAGGACGGAGCGAAGCGTCAGGAGATGAATACGCTGATTCGCGACAACCGCGTCAATCACGTCTGCGCAGCCGACTACCGCGAGGGTGGCGAGATTGATACCGTCGTAAAGTCGATTATCGACAAGTGTCTGGCCGACCATCGACTCGAACAACTCGAAATCGAACATTTGTAGTATGGCACGCAAGATTGTATTCGCAACCAACAACGCCCACAAATTGGGCGAGGTGCAGGCACTGCTCGGCGGCGAGTTCGAGTTAAAGACCCTGCGCGAGTGCGGCATCACGGAGGATATACCCGAAAACGAGGCGACACTCGAAGGCAACTCGCGAGCCAAAGCACGCTACGTCTATGAGCGCACGGGAGCCGACTGCTTTGCCGACGACACGGGGTTGGAGGTCGATGCGCTGGGTGGAGAGCCTGGTGTTCGCTCGGCCCGATATGCGACCGACGGCCACGACTTCGGGGCTAACAATCGCCTGCTGCTCCACAACCTCGCAGGCAAGGAGTCTCGCACGGCCCGCTTCCGCACCATCGTCACGCTCATACTTGCGGGCGAGGAGTACCAATTCGAGGGGCGCGTCGAGGGTCATATCACCGAGAGCGAGGCAGGTTGTGGTGGCTTCGGCTACGACCCACTCTTCGTTCCCGAGGGCCACGAGGTTACCTTTGCCGAGATGTCGGCCGAGGCGAAGAATGCCATTTCGCACCGAGGAAGGGCAATCACAAAACTTGTTGAATTTTTGAAAAACAGATAATGGAAGAGCTCTACAACTACCATCGCGAGGATTGCTACAATCCCGAGACTATCGAAAAGTTGATGTACCACTATGGCGAGGTGTTGCGCCTGCTGGGTGAGGACCCCGAGCGTGAGGGCTTGGTCAAGACCCCGCTGCGTGTGGCTCGCGCCTGGTCGTATATGACCAAAGGCTACAACGAGGACCCGATTGCGATTCTCCGCTCGGCAATGTTCGACGAGGAGTATCGCCAAATGGTGCTGGTCAAGGATATCGAGATTTTCTCGGTCTGCGAACACCATATGCTCCCATTCGTCGGCAAGGCCCACGTCGCCTATATCCCCGACGGCAAGATTACGGGCCTCTCGAAGATTGCCCGCGTGGTCGATTGCTTCGCACGCCGCTTGCAGGTGCAGGAGCGTCTGACGGTGCAGATTCGCGACTCGATTCAGGAGGCACTCAATCCGCTCGGTGTGGCAGTCGTAATCGAGGCTTCGCATATGTGTATGCAGATGCGCGGCGTCGAGAAGCAGGACTCGGCAACCACAACCTCGGCATTTACGGGCATATTCCTCTCCGACCACCGTACGCGCGAGGAGTTTATGTCGCTCATCTCGTCGAAACTTCGCTAAACAGATTAACCAAACATACAGAACTATGAAAGCAAAGCAGATTCTTTTTGCGCTCCTTGCAGCCTTCGCCCTTGTTATGGCAGGTTGCTCCGATTCGAACAACTCGGGCAACGACAACCCTGGTGGTAACAACCCGGGTGGTAATACGGGTGGTGGCAACACTACAACCGAGCAGAACTTCACGATTGCCGTAGACCAGATTACAGCATCGTGCGCCAACGTAACCGTAACCCCTAAAAAGAGCGGTACCTACTACTTCGATGTTATCGAGAAGAGCGAATACGACTCCTATGCCGACCCAAATGTCCTCATCGAGGAGTATATCGAGGAGTTTAACCTCCTCATCGAAGAGTATGCCGACCTCGGTTTGACGCTGGCCGACTTCCTCTCGGATATAGCCGACTCCTACTACTATGCGTGCGACCTTACACCCGACACCAAGTACTACGCCTTTGCCGTAGGTATCTCGACCACCGGCGAGATTACGACCGACGTTGAGGTTGTTCCATTCGCAACCCGCACCGTACAGCCATCGAACAACACATTCTCTATCGCAGTGGTGAACGACATCGTGACCGTCACCCCAAAGAATGATGAAGAGTACTACCTCTTCAACATCTTCGAGGGCAATATCGACGCTGCAACCGCGTCCGACTCCCAGATTATCGAGGCAATCTTGGCTAATGCCGAGGAGTATGGCATCGAATACTTTATCGGTGGTGGTGGCGAACACGAGTTCGACTACACGGGCGAATTTACCAACGGCACAACCTACACCATCGCACTCTTCGGTTACGACGGTGGCGCAACGACTGCCGTAACTCGCTACGTCTTTACCTACGAGGGTAGCACCTCGGGCGGTGGCGATACAGGTGGCGACACAGGTGGCGACGAGGGCGACCTGCTCGACGGCATCACCTCGCTCACGGGCGACAAGACCCTCACGATAAAGATGGTTGAGGCCGAGTACTATGGCGACTTCTACGGCACAGGCACCGAGAACTGGATGCTCTATGCCTATACCACCACAAGCCTAAACACATCGACCGAGGGCATCACGCTCGAATTCTTCTCGAACCTCGGCTCACGCACCCCTGTCGGCTCCTACACCATCAGCGAGGATACCCTCGGCGCAGTAGGCAACCAGATGCCGGGCTATATGGATTCGGAGGGCTACACCTACGGCACTTGGTTTATGAACTACGACGGCACATCGTATGCCGCAGCCGTGTCGGGCAACACCACGATTGCCGCAAGTGGCTCGAACTACAATATCAACATCTCGTTCAAGGATTGCGAAGGCAACACCGTTAAGGCTACCTACTCGGGCCCTGTGGGCATCTACGAGGGTCAGCTCGCAAGCGCCTCGGTGCAGAGCAACAAACGCCTCGGCTTCGGTCAGGGTGCTTTGCAGCCAAAGAGCAAGAGCGCACGCCTCGCATCGAAAGCAAAGGCACAGAGCGCACTCACAGTTAAGCCTCTGCTCCCAAAGGTCGAGTTCCTGCCAAAGAAGGTTGCACTGCGATAAGCAGAAGCTCCATAAAAAGAGAGTGTGTCCAAAGGTTTTTGGGCACACTTTTTTTGGGGGGGGGCAGGGGTGTTAGGGTCGTTAGGGTCGTTAAGGGCGTTAGGGGC
>JAGBWT010000002.1 GCA_017629615.1 Alistipes sp.
GTGAGCATTACTGCTATGTAGGTGCTGCCGGTTGTGCTAAATTGGGTATCAAACTCAATAGCGTACCTTTGCGCATTGCCGTAGATTGGACTCCTGTAATCGGTCCGGACATTGGTTATGGTGGTGGTCAGTCGGCAGCCACATTTAACAAGTACGGTTTGGCTAACTTTGGTGTGTCGTGCGCATACTGCTTCTAAAAGCAGCCGATTATAAAGGCTAATTTCTGCGTTACGGTCGGCAAGTCGAAATAGTCATATACGTCAAGTATGACCTTTCTAATAAGTTGTGCGACGAGCGCGATATAATCCCCAAGACTGAAAATGGTCTTGGGGATTTTGTTTCTGCAAATAAACTCATTCGTGTAAGCGAAGCGGCTGATAGCGAATGAAATTATACCTCTGCAAAGCGGATAATTCCGCTAAATTTTATATCTTTGCTTTTGTAAATATACTCAACGTACGATGATATACTTTAATCGACGACTCTCGACACGTGTGCGACTGCTGCTCGCACTGCTCTCGGCTCTGCTTCTATCTGCGGGTTGGATTGGGGCTGGCGGTTTGCCTCTGCTTATCGCCTTTGTGCCTCTGTTGTTTATCAGTGCGGAATATAGTGGCTCGTTGCGCGATACGATGGCGATGCTCGGTTGGGCCGCGCTGTCGTTTGTCGTATGGAACGTGGCGACAGTTTGGTGGGTGTGGAATGCTGCTCCGATTGGTACGATAGCGGCTACGGTCGTATCGTCGTGGTGGAGTTTGGTGGCTTTTATGCTCTTTCACGTCGTGTCGAAGCGTGCGCCGAGTGCTATCGCCTATATGCTCTTTATCGTTGGGTGGATTGCTTGCGAGTATATCTATATCGAAGCCCCTGCGATGTCGTTCCCGTGGCTGGTGCTGGGCAACGGCTTTGCCAACGATGTGTGGGCAGTGCAGTGGTACGAATATACGGGAGTGCTTGGCGGCTCGTTGTGGGTTTTGATTGTCAATGTGTTGGCTTTTAAGTCGTTGCTCACGATGCGTAAGCGGACGTGGATTGCGACGACCCTCGCCCTTGCTCTGCCAATCGTGCTGTCGGTCGCACTCTATATGGCAAACGACCCTTCGTCGGCCCGAAATACGGAGCGCGAGAGGGTGAAGGTTGCCGTAGTTCAGCCCAATGTCCCTTGTTACGAGAAATTCACCTCCGACGTGGGAACGCAGCAGGACAATCTCGTCGCTCTGTTGGGCGAGGTGTCGGATAGTGTCGATTTTGTGTTGATGCCCGAGACGTCGCTTGGTGTGACTATCGACGAGTCGCGTCGTGGCGACTACGATGTTGTGCGTCGTATGGTTGAGCAGTTGCGTGCGCGTCGTATGGGTGCGATGGTCGTATGCGGAACGTCGAGCCTTCGTCTCTATGGCAATGTTGCAGGCTCTGCGACGGCTCGCTATTCAAACGGCCTCTACTACGATTTGTACAACTCGTCGCTCGGTGTCGATTCTTTGGCTAACGCTTTGCCAATGCACCACAAGGCCAAACTTGTGATTGGTGTTGAGACCCTGCCTGCCTGGTTCCGTAGCAATGGTCTGTTTGGTGTCGATTTGGGCGGTATTACAGGCCAACTCGGCATTGGAGAGTCGGCTCTGCCATTTGTGCATAATGGCGTTGCTGTTGCCCCTGCAATCTGCTACGAGGCGATGTATGGCGACTTTATGGGCGAATTTGTGAGGGGTGGCGCACAGATTTTGGGCGTAGTGTCGAACGATGGCTGGTGGGGTAATACACCGGGTCATCGCTACCTATTTGCATATTGCCGATTGCGAGCCATAGAGCATCGTCGTGCGATTGCCCGTAGTGCCAATACGGGTGTGTCGGGCTTTATTGATATGCGTGGCGAGGACGTTTCGCGCCTCGAATGGGAGGAGCGCGGAGTGCTGACGGCCGACCTGCCTCTCAACGATGAGCCGACGCTCTATACCCGCTATGGCGACTACATTGGTCGCTTGTCGCTATACCTTGCGATTTTGTCGTTGCTCTACGCTGTGGCATATTGGGCCAAGCGTCGTTTCTATTTAGTACCTTAAAAAATATAGATATGAACTATTCGGAGACTATCGAATATCTCTTTTCGTCGTTGCCAACATTTCAGAATGTCGGTAGCGATGCCTATAAGCCGGGCCTTGAACGCATCACGGAGTTTTGCCGTAAGCTTGGTAATCCGCAGCGCAACTACTTTATAGTTCACGTTGCGGGAACGAACGGCAAGGGGTCGGTATCGAACCTCTTGGCTGCGGTGTTTCAGCAAGCGGGATACCAGACGGGCCTCTACACATCGCCCCATCTGTGCGACTTCCGTGAGCGCATACGCGTCAATGGCGAGATGATTTCGAAGCAGAAGGTGGTCAATTTTGTCGATAAGTATCGTCGCGATATGGAGGAGTGCGAACTCTCGTTCTTCGAGATGACTACCGCCCTTGCGTTCGACTACTTTGCGCAGTCCGATGTCGAGGTGGCAGTTATCGAGACGGGTCTTGGCGGAAGACTCGATGCTACGAATATCGTAATCCCGGCCATAAGCGTCATTACCAATGTGGGGTTGGAGCATACGGCTCTGCTTGGCGACTCGCTGCCGAAGATTGCTCGCGAAAAGGCGGGTATCATCAAGAAGAGTATCCCGGTGGTTGTGGGCGAGCGCAATCCGGCCTACAACCTTGTGATTGAGGATATAGCCGACGATAAACGCTCGACGGTAATCTATGCCGAAGATGCCTTTGAGTGTCAAAATCGTTCGGTGGAGGGCGATAAGCAACTCTTCGATATGGTCCGTCTGCGCGATGGTCAGCACTACCGTCTGCGTACGGGTCTGCTGGGCGAGTATCAGCAGCAGAATGTGGCGATTGTTTGTGCTGTTGCCGACTACTTGCACGAAAATACACCTCTCTCGATAAGTCGCCGTGCATTTGTCGAAGGAGTGCGCGATGTGTTGCAGATTACCGCGTTTCAGGGTCGTTGGCAGGTGCTAAACCAAGAGCCGCTGACGGTTTGCGATACGGCACACAATGCCCACGGCTTGGCGTGCGTTGCCAAGCAGCTACGAGAGCGCAGTAATAGCGGGCGATTGTTGTGCGTGATGGGCTTCTGCGAGGATAAGGATATAGAGCAGATGTTGTCGCTGATGCCTGCCGATGCTCACTACATCTTTACACGTGCCGATATGCCGCGTGCCGCCAAAACCGAGGTGCTGGCCGATGTGGCTCGTACGTTGGGCCTTGACTTCGAGTGTCGCGAGTCGGTTGCCGAGGCTGTCGAGGCTGCGAAGGCTATCTTGTCGGCCGATGATATGCTCTTTATCGGTGGCTCGACCTTTGTGGTTGCCGAGGCTCTGTCGTTACCACAGGAGTAGGTTGGCGTTGATAACAAAGAGGCCTGTTCTCGTTAGTGGAACAGGCCTCTTTGCTTATTTTGTTTTGTAGGAGCAACGATATTGCCCCTTCGAGAGTTTTAGAATCTTGCTTTTCAGCAGATTGCGACGCAATGGCGAGAGGTGGTCGGTAAAGACTTTGCCTTCGAGGTGGTCGTATTCGTGCTGAATTACGCGGGCAGGGTAGCCCGAGAACTCCTCGTCGTGCTCCTCGAAGTTCTCGTCGAGGTAGCGCATACGAATCGAGACAGGGCGCACCACATCCTCGTTGATGCCCGGAATCGAGAGGCAACCCTCCTCGAAGTGCGACACCTCGGCCGAACGCTCATAAATCTCGGCATTGACAAAGACCTTGCGGAAGTTTGCCAACTCTGGCACCTCCTCGGCCCACGGAGTGCAATCAACGATAAAGAGGCGGATATTCTTGCCAATCTGCGGTGCGGCCAAACCTACGCCACTCGCTTCGCCAAGTGTAATCCACATATCATCGACCAACTTCTTGAAGTCGGGGTACGAAGCGTCGATGTTCTCGCTTGCCTTACGAAGCGTTGGGTTACCGTAAATGACTATTGGGTATATCATATTCAAAACTGTTTTATGAGGCTTTTGCCTCGTTATGCTTGATTGTCAAATGCTCACATACACCAAAGTATGCTCCGCTTTGCCAATCTTCGCAAGCCTTGCAAAATCACTCCTAAAAGCAATTTTGCGTGGTGTTGGTAATTCTCAATTATAGCTTTGCTGCCATATAGGACTGCAAAATTATCGTTGCTGCGACCTTATCGACCAACGCCTTGTCGCGACGAGCCATCTTGCCGATGCCGCTCTCGCGGATTGTGCGCTGTGCGAGGACCGACGTAAATCGCTCATCGTATAGAACGACCTCCTTGTCGGGAAAATTGTGTCGCAGGCGACCAACCAAAGGCTCGATGTAGCGCATCGTTTCGCTCTTCTCGCCATTCATCTGCGAGGGCTTGCCCACGACGATAGTCGTAACGTCCTCCTTTGAGCAGTAGTCGGCGATATATCGTTCGAGTTGCTTGGTCTCGACCGTTTCGAGCGCACCGGCAATAATACACAACGGGTCGCTAACGGCCAATCCCGTTCGCTTAACACCGTAGTCTATCGCCAAGATACGCCCCATACGCTCTTACTTCAACTTCTTGTACAACTCGCGGAACGAGGTCTGCTTCTCGACCATTGCATACAACTCGTCGATAGCGATACGCTCCTGCTGCATCGAGTCGCGGTGGCGAACCGTCACGGTGTTGTCCTCCAAAGTTTGGTGGTCTACGGTTACGCAGAATGGGGTACCAACTGCGTCCTGACGACGGTAGCGCTTACCAATCGAGTCCTTCTCGTCGTATGCAACGTTGAAGTCGAATTTGAGCGAGTCGATAATCTCGCGAGCCTTCTCCGGAAGGCCGTCCTTCTTAACAAGCGGCATAACGGCAACCTTCGTAGGAGCCAAGCAAGCAGGTATGCGCAAAACTACGCGCTCCTCGCCATTCTCCAACTTCTCCTCGCAGTATGCAGCCGACATAATCTGCAAGAACATACGGTCTACACCAATCGAGGTCTCGACAACGTATGGAACATAGTTCTCGCCACGCTCTGGGTCGAAGTACTGAATCTTCTTGCCCGAGAACTCCTGATGACGACCAAGGTCGAAATCGGTACGTGAGTGGATA
>JAGBWT010000013.1 GCA_017629615.1 Alistipes sp.
CAAGTTTGGGGTGGCTATAAACAAAAAAAACGACTGCTTTTCAGCAGTCGCCTCGCGAATCTCTTCGTGGCGGAGAGGGAGGGATTCGAACCCCCGGTACAGTTGCCCGTACACCGCATTTCGAGTGCGGCCCGATCGACCACTCCGGCACCTCTCCTTTCAAATCGGCCTGCAAATATAAAAACTATTTTTTGAATTTCGCCACTTTCCAAGCAAAAAAGTGCATTTTAACCCTCTTTTTTGTCGAATTAACTATTTCGTGCCACAAAAATCGGGGTTATTTACTATTTTTGTGATGAAAATATAAGATTGAGGCACGATTTTTCGTTTGATAGGAAACGGGCCAAACAACTGATGATTATGAAACGACTATCTTTGATATTGACCATCATAGCGGCTTCGCTCCTAACGGGGTGTGCCGCAGCGTGGAAGGAGGCATCGATTGGTGACGACCTCTACACCCTCCACAACCGCACCGAGATTGCTCAACGCAAAAAGGCCGAGGCCGAGGCTGCAAAGGCCGAAGCCGAAGCGCGTGCTGCGGCGTGGGAGGCAAAGTTGGCCGAAGCAAGAGCAGCGGCTGCCGAAGGAGAGTACTATGCTCCGCAGAGCAACTCCTACTCGTCGGTTTTGGCCGACACCTACGAGAGTGCCTACGCGCGACGTTTGTACGGTTTCGCGTCGCCAACCTACCGTATGCCATCGAGTTACTACTCGCTCCAATACTCCGACGCATTCCACTACGCCTCGGCCTACGACCCTGCCTTCTACAACATTATGGTTGCAGGCGACCAGGTGTGGGTTGAGCCTAAATACATAACCTCGATGTTCGGCCAATGGGGCGCAACGGCTCTTGTGCCGACCTATGGCTGGTACTACGGTTGGAGCAGACCTTATTACTCGTCGTGGCTCTACGGCTATCCGCGCTACTCGTGGTACGATTGGGGTTGGCAGATAGGTTACGACCCGCTGTGGGGTTGGGGCTTCGGCTTCGGGTATGGCTACCCTTGCTACGGAGGCTACTACCCTCCTCACCACCATCTGCCGCCATTTGTCGGTGGGGGTCACATTCACCACAACCGCCCGACGATTGTCGGCCGACCAAACAACTCTCGCCCGGGAGGCAGACCTTCCTACATCTCGGGCAGTGGAGGCCGACCTTCATCGCCAGCGTCGAACGGCGGAGGCAGCAGCAACCGCACCATACGTCGCAATAGCGGCACGGTGACGGGCGGTGGCGAGTATCGCGGCTCATCGGGCAGCGTGACACGCCCTCAAAATTCGGGAACGCGAGCAACCGAGAGTTTCAATCGCCGAGGCGACAGCAACTCCTTTGGCGGAGGCGGCAACTTCGGTGGCTACTCGGGCGGTGGCAACAGTTCGGGCGGAACGCACGGCGGAGGACAGCGTCGCAGATAGACAGATAGGTGCAACAACTAAAAATGCAGAGAGATGAAACGCATCACAACCATAATAGCCTCGCTTCTGCTGACCTCGTGGTCGGTGGCAGCACAAGGTTTCGAGTCGGGAGGTGTGGTTATAGACCCCTCGACCATAACGGCCTTCGACCTCTTCAACGCCTCGCAAAGCCAATTCACCTTTGGCTCGGCACGCTCGGCGGCTATGGCAGGAGCATTTACCTCGCTCGGTGGTGATATGGCTTCGATGGCTATAAACCCTGCGGGCTTGGGTATGTACAAAAAGAACGAGGTCACGATAACCCCGCTGATGACCTTCGGTCGCACCTCGACCTCGGCTGCCCCCTTTGAGAGCAACACGAGCAGTCGCTTTGCACTCGGAGGTGTCGGCCTGGTATTCAAGTTGCGCGAGAGCGAGCGCGGTGTGACGGCCATAACCCTCGGCCTGGGCTATACGCGCACGGCCGACTTCAACTACCAATATTCGTTCGCCACGCGCGGACGAGCAGGTGGCGCCTCGATAGCCGACCTCTTTGCCGGAGCGATGCAGAGTGCAGGGGTGTCGGTCGATTATCTGCGCCAGAACTACGACCACGAAGGCTACTTCAAGTGGCAAAACCTCGACCCTACATATTGGGGTGCGACGCTCGGCTACCTCACGGGTCTGACGGGCAGTAAAGATGGCCTATGGGGGCGCGATATGATTGCCCCAACGGCACAACCCGACCAATTTGCAACCATCGAGAGCCGAGGCTCGGCCGGCGAGTACGATATATCGCTCGGTATGAACATCAACAACCGACTCTATATCGGTGCGACGCTCGGCATTCCGACCATATCGTTGCAGCGCAACATCTACTACGGCGAGAGTTACCACTACTCGTCGGAGCCTGCGCTCGACTACCGTATGGACCTGTTCAACTACGACCAGACAGCCCGCATAAAGGGTGTCGGCATCAACTTCAAACTCGGCGTGATATATATGCCTATCGAGGGTCTGCGCCTCGGTGTTGCAATCCACACACCGACCTACTACTCGCTGACCTACAAGTATTGGGGCGGTATGACCTCCGACGTGAAGGCGCTCAACAACAAAGATGACTATCAGCTCGACGGTAGCGACTACATCAACCCGCCACTCTCGGAGCGCACCTCGACGCTGGTCGATGATGGCAACTACGGCTGGAAATATACGACACCGACCCGACTGCTCTTCGGTGCTTCGTACTCGTGGCGAGGTCGTCTGACACTCTCGATTGACTACGAACGCGATTGGTACAACGGCATACGCATCAAGCACTCGCCATACGGCAAAGGGCTCTTCGAGGGCTACATAAAGGAGCGTTTCAAGGGGTCGAACACACTGCGCGTGGGTGCCGAGTGGCGCATCATTCCGCAGGTTGCCGTGCGTGCAGGTTATAGTCTGTGGAGCGGCGCGTTGCACAACAACGACATCGTCTACTCGTCGCCCGTAATCTATCGCACCGACTATGCAGGTGCAGGTGTTGGCGTGGCTCTGTCGAAGCACTTTACAATCGACGTGGCCTACCAATACTACCACAATCGTATGACCCCATACAAGAGCTTCTTCGCAAGCGACCGCAATGGTCTCGACGTCGCCTCGGCGACCTACCGAACAACGATTGACCGCCACGCCGCAATCGTCACGCTCGGCGTAAGATTTTAGGCCAACACACTGATTATCAACCCAAACACTACAAATAATGAAACGCCTATCGTTACTACTGCTCTCGATGTTCTTGCTCTGCGGAGTGGCCTCGGCAAACAAATTTGCCGGCACGGGAACGCTCACCCAGCACACCTTCAAACACAAAGGTGTCGAGTATAACTATTGGCTCTATATGCCGAAGGAACTGCCTGCCGACGCACCACTCGTGATGGTCTTTCACGGCTACGGCTCTCGCAAAATCCCGACACTGCAATATGGCTTCAACCTCGTTGCCGACAAGGAGGGTTTTGCGGTCTGCTACCCGTGTGGCCCTGCCGACCCCGGCGGTAAGCGCTATTGGTCAATCGGCTACCAATACCATATCGACAACGGATTGATGCGCGACGATGTCGGCTTTGCCGTAAAACTCGTACGCCATCTCCAACGCCAACACGGCCTCTCGAAGAAGAATGTCTTTGCGGCAGGCAACTCAAATGGTGGTGCGATGTGCTATATGTTGGCATTCAAGGCTCCCGAGGTCTTTTCGGCCTTCGGTGCAGTCTCGGGCCACATTATGAAGTATATGTACGACCGTCTGACACCCAACCCTGTGCCTATCATCGAGATTCACGGCACACGCGACTCGCTCGCCCGTTGGAATGGCGACCCACACAACAAAGATTTGCGTGGCCCCGATGTTGCAATACCTTGCGTAACGTCGCTCTGGGTCGCTGCCAACCGCTGCACCCACGAGGAGGTCGAGGTGCTGCCACAGCGTCGCAACAAGGTTGTTGCCCACCGCTTTGTCGGAGGTAAAGATGGCAACCAGGTCTGGCTGTACGAGATTATCGGCGGCAAACACTCCTACGCCGAGAAGGACCTCGATGCGGCTGTCGAGATATGGAAATTTTTTAGTATGTACCTCAAATAGAGGCCTCGCAAGATATTATTCGGAGAAAAAAAGGGGCTGACTCTACTTTATTCGTCAAATATTTATACCTTTGCACTTTGTGCAAGGGTATTTTTATTGCGTGCGCCCGCAAAAGGGCGAGCAACCCAAGCCCTACAAGAGTGACAAAATACAGAAAAAGTTAAGAATATGGCAGTAGAATTGAAAGACCTCACCAAATCGGAAGAGAACTATTCGCAATGGTACAACGACCTCGTCGTAAAGGCGGGTTTGGCCGAGAACTCGGCCGTGCGTGGCTGTATGGTAATCAAACCTTACGGCTATGCTATCTGGGAGAAGATGCACGAAGTGCTTGACGGTATGTTCAAAGAGACCGGTCACCAGAACGCATACTTCCCACTCTTTATCCCCAAATCGTTCTTCTCGCGCGAGGCAAGCCACGTCGAGGGCTTTGCCAAGGAGTGCGCCGTCGTTACCCACTATCGTTTGAAGAACGACGAGAATGGCAAGGGTGTCGTTGTAGACCCTGCGGCACGTTTGGAGGAGGAGCTTATCGTCCGCCCAACATCGGAGACCATCATTTGGAACACCTACAAGGGTTGGATTAACTCCTACCGCGACCTGCCAATCCTCTGCAACCAATGGGCAAATGTCGTACGTTGGGAGATGCGTACGCGTCTTTTCTTGCGTACCGCAGAGTTCTTGTGGCAGGAGGGTCACACCGCTCACGAGACTCGCGAGGAGGATATCGAGGAGGCAACAAAGATGATTAACGTCTATAAGAAGTTTGCCGAAGAGTGGATGTGTGTGCCTGTTGTCGTTGGCCACAAGTCGCCAAACGAGCGTTTTGCCGGTGCCGAGGATACACTCACCATCGAGGCCCTGATGCAGGACGGTAAGGCTCTGCAGAGCGGTACTTCGCACTTCCTCGGCCAGAACTTCGCTAAGGCATTCGACGTGCAGTACACCACTCGCGAGGGTAAGTTGGAGTATGTTTGGGCAACATCGTGGGGTGTTTCGACCCGTCTGATGGGTGCGCTCATTATGGCTCACTCGGACAACAACGGTTTGGTATTGCCTCCGAAGTTGGCTCCTATTCAGGTCGTAATCGTCCCTATCTA
>JAGBWT010000092.1 GCA_017629615.1 Alistipes sp.
AAAAATCAAAAAAAATATAACTTTGCCGTATGATTCGACCAATACTTATATTTATTATAGCAATAGCAGCCTCCGCAAGCGCCGCTTTTGCCCAATCGCCACTTCGCTTCGAGGCCACAACCCACGACTTTGGAACTCTTGCCGAAGATGGCGGAAGTCGCACTCACACGTTCCGATATACGAACATAGCCAAAAATCCGATTGTCGTTCTACGCACCGGCACCTCGTGTGGTTGCACTACCACTCAATTCTCGCGCAAGCCCATTGGCCAAAATCAGTCGGGCGAGATAGAGGTTACATTCGACCCGATGAATCAGCCGGGGCGTTTCTCGCGCAAGATTATCGTATACACATCGCAGGGCAACAGCGAACTTACGATAACGGGAGTTGTCACACCTCGCAAAAAGAGCGACGACGAGATATACTGCGTAGCACTTTGCGAGGGGGTTGCCATCGATGCCAACTCGCACGCCTTTGGCTACATCGAACACGGTGGTAGTAGTCGAAGCGCATTTGAGATAATCAACCGCTCCACACACGACGCGACAATTCGCCTGACACCAACCGAGACAAGCGGTATGCTCGACATCGACTACCCAAAGCTATTGAAAGCGGGTGAACGAGGAGCGATAAACTTTGGATATGAACTACCCGAGGGGTGCAACACCTACGGCACAATATCGGACGTCGTGGCCGTGGAGATAAACTCCGTGCAAGCCCGTCTTCCCCTCGTTTTTCACGCCATTGCGATAGACAAGCGCGAAAAAATCGCAGAGAGCGAAGGCGCGAAGATACAACTTTCGGAAAATTTTATTAAATTTGGCACTATTAAACGTGACTCTACGCCCACTCCGCGACAGATAACGATTGAGAACATCGGATTAAAGTCGCTCGGCATCAGACGCATAGAGTGCGACAACGATGTGTTTGAGGCCAAAATCGCAGGTCCAACAACCGTCGAAAGCGACAAGACAACCACCCTATCGGTTGCCATTCGGCCATCGAAGGCTGCCATAGGTATCGCAGTTGGGCGGATACGCATAATCAGCAACGACCCGCACTCGCCGATGCGCAGCATAAAGGTTACGGCCATTATTGAGAATTAGGTAATAAAAGAGAGATAAGATGTTCAAGATTTTAGAAAAGCGACTTCTTGCCCAAGGCATCTACCTTACAAAGGTTGAAGCGCCACGCATAGCCCGTTCGGCAAAGCCCGGGCAGTTTATCATCGTCCGTTGCGACGAGCGCGGTGAGCGCGTACCGCTAACTATCGCCGACTACGACGCCGAGGAGGGAAGTGTAACGATGGTTACCCAGGCTCTTGGTGTTTCGACACAGAAGATTGTTGCCAAAGAGGTTGGCGACTCGTTTGCCGACATCGCAGGCCCACTTGGCCGACCTTCGGATTTTGTTGGCGAGCCTATCGAAGAGTTGCGCAAGCGACGACTCGTATTCATCGGCGGAGGCGTTGGCACAGCACCTGTATATCCGCAGGTTAAATGGTTGGCCGAGCGAGGTGTAAAGGTCGATGTAATAATCGGTGCAAAGAGCAAGGATATGCTTATCTATACCAAGGAGATGGCCGCAGTTGCCGACCACCTCTACATTGCAACCGACGACGGCTCGGAGGGATTTCACGGCTTGGTAACAACACTGCTCGAAAAACTCATTACCGAGGAGGGGCACTCGTATGATTGTTGCGTAGCCATTGGCCCGATGATAATGATGAAGTTCGTAACGCTAACGGCCAAAAAGTTTGACCTGCCGTGCATCGTATCGCTCAACGCGCTGATGGTCGATGGTACGGGTATGTGCGGTGCGTGTCGTGTAACAATCGGTGGCAAAACGAAATTCACCTGCGTCGATGGCCCTGAATTCAACGCCTACGATGTCGATTTCGACGAGGCTATGCGCCGTCAGGGTATGTATCGCACGCAGGAGCAGCGAGCAATAGCCATCGCAAAGGAGAGGGCCGAAGGTCACAAATGTAATATTGGATTAGACAAATAACAACTATGGCAAACAAGATACCGCGCGTGCCGGTGCGCGAACAGAATCCGGCAATCCGTGCAACCAACTTCGAGGAGGTTTGCTACGGTTACAACATCGAGGAGGCATCGCTCGAAGCTTCGCGCTGTCTGCATTGCAAGAATCCACGATGTGTTGCGGCCTGTCCTGTCGGAATCCAGATTCCCGACTTCATCAAGCAGATAAACGATGGCAATATTGCCGCTGCGGCCGATGTTATTGCTGCCGACTCGTCGTTGCCAAGCATCTGTGGTCGCGTATGCCCACAAGAGAGCCAATGCGAGGGAGCTTGCATTCTCGGCATCAAGGGCGAACCTGTGGCTATCGGCAAGTTGGAGCGTTTCGTGGGCGATTGGCGACTCGACAACCCCGCACAACCGACCCCAATCGAATCGAACGGCCACAAGGTTGC
>JAGBWT010000093.1 GCA_017629615.1 Alistipes sp.
CGAATCCCATCTTCCACCCATAGAACACACGAAGCAAAAAGGTGTCGAGCATTCGACACCTTTTGTTTTTATACCCTATGCCGCAAACTCGTTTGCAGGCATAGGGTATAAAACAAAGACGTTGTATATCAACTTTTTGCGTAGTGCAGTTCTTTGGTAGCGCCCCCGCGGCGAGCGGATGGGAAAACGGAGCAAAGCGACGTAATCCCATCTTCCAGGCATAGGGTATAAAACAAAGATGTTGTATATCAACTTTTTGCGTAGTGTGGTTCTTTGGTAGTGCCCCCGCGGCGAGCGGATGGGAAAACGGAGCAAAGCGACGTAATCTCATCTTGCGAGCAGGCGGTATAAAATATAGAGCGAGGCCCAAACCTCGCTCTATTCATATCGTATAAAATCTGCTACTATCGCTCCGAAATTTTGGTTGCCAGACCACCCTCCGAGGTCTCTCGATAGAGGCTTGGCAGGTTGTGGCCTGTCTCGTTCATAACCTCTACGACCTTGTCGAACGATACGAGGTGCGCTCCGTCGGATAGTGTGGCGTAGGTGTTGGCATCGAGTGCGCGGGCAGCGGCTATGGCGTTGCGCTCGATGCAAGGTACTTGTACAAGTCCGCATACGGGGTCGCAAGTCAGACCGAGGTGGTGTTCGAGGCCCATCTCGGCGGCATATTCAATCTGGGCAGGTGTGCCTCCGAAGAGTTGGCAGGCTGCTGCTGCGGCCATAGCGCAAGCGACGCCAATTTCGCCCTGACAGCCAACTTCGGCACCCGAAATCGACGAGTTGGTCTTGACCACGTTGCCAAACAGACCTGCTGTGGCGAGTGCGCGCAGGGTGCGGATACGCAGGAAGTCGCGCGAGGTTGAGAGGTGGTACAAAACGCCTGGCAAGACGCCACACGAGCCACAAGTCGGGGCTGTGACAACGACGCCACCCGAAGCGTTCTCCTCGGCTACGGCAAGGGCGTAGGCGTAGATTTGGGCGCGCGAACGGAGCGAGTCGGTATAGCTCTTCGACTTGACGTAGTAGGTGCTGGCTTTGCGGGCCACTTTGAGAGGGCCGGGCAGTACGCCATCGTTGTTGAGGCCGCGCTGTACGGTCTCGCACATCACCTCCCAGATATGGTCGAGGAAGTCCCAAATCTCCTTGCCTTCGCACTCCTCGACATACTCCCAATAGGTTTTACCCTCCTTGTAACACCACTCTTTAATCTCCTCGATTGTCGTGAGCGGATAGATGCTCTTTGGTGCTTCGGCTACCGTCTCCTCGTTGGCGAGCGAGCCACCACCGACGCTGAATATTGTCCAGCTGTCGTAGACCTCACCTCCGCGCAATGCTTCAAAGAGCATACCGTTGGGGTGGAAGTCGAGAACGACATCGGCCTTCCATACGATTTCCGTCGGGGCTATTGGCTCCAATACCGAGCAGATTGCACTGTTGGTAAGGTGACCCTTGCCCGTTGCTGCAAGCGAGCCGTAGAGCGTTACGCGGAACGATTCGGCATCGTGGCAACGCTCGGCAAAAATCTCGGCTGCACGACGAGGACCCATTGTGTGGCTGCTCGAAGGGCCGTTGCCGACCTTGTATAGTTGTCGTAGTGATTCCATAATTATAATAGTTTCTCTATATCTTGTGCTGTTGTATAGGCAATGGTGTCGGCCAGCGTGCGACCTTCAAATGAGCCTATGGCTGTTAGTCCGCGTTCGTCGGCAAAGAAAATCTCGTCGCACACGTTGAGCATCTCGCGCGTGATTTCGCATTGTCGCACTTTGTCGCCACGACGCTCGATGAGCGCTTGCACCGTCAGCTCAAAAGCGACCGAGTGGCCTCGCTCTGCAACCCAAACCTCGTCGCCACAGACCACGATGGGTGGCGCTCCATCGATTGCAACCACACGCCCGTCGGGGTGAAGTTGGATAACGATGTTGCCCTCGTGGCGTTGTGCATATTCGCGCAAAATCTCGGTCTGCGCGGCCGAGGCCGATGTTGCGTGGCTCGGCAGTTCGTCGTAGCATACGACGGCCACGGCCCGAGGGCGTGTTAGGCGAAGCGAAAAGCTGTCGTATGGCGATGTCTCGGCAATATGTATCGAGTATGAACCATCGCCGTAGATACGCCATTCGGCAACGTGTCGTAGGTCGGTCGAGTAGTTTCCTGCTCGCAACAACTTTGCCACTTGTGCCTCGATGTCGGTCGAGTTGGGGGCGATGTCGATGCCGAATATCAGGTTGGCATCACGTCGAATGTGAGCGCAGTGTAGGGCTATGGCTGTAACTCTCTCGCCACGCGTGCATATTCGCTGATAGACGAAGGCTCGGCGCGGCACCTGCTCGGTGTCGGCCAACGCTCCGTTTATGATTGCCCACTCTCTCATCGTGCTACATCAATATCTTTAATAGTAATTCACGCAACAACTCTCCGTCGCTTTGCGAACCTGCTTCAATGCCCTTGCTCTTGCCGTCGTATTCGCGCAACAATCCGAGGATTTCGAAGACCTTGCGGTTGTTCCAAAGTGTGGCGTTCTGTTTCAACTCGCGAAGTGCATAGATGTTCGACGAGCGCAGGTGGCCGAGCAACTCTTGGTCGCTTGGAAATGGCTCGCCTCGGTGCGACTGTCGCCAGCGTAGATAATTGACGATAAAGATTTCGCGGAAAGTGCCGAAGAGTGCCATAATCGTAAGCAGCAACGGATACTCCTTCGGATTTTGCGACAGATGGTCGGCAATGGCGAGTGCTCGGTTGATATTTTTGGTCGCGACAGCGCTACACAACTCAAAGTTGTTAAACTCCTTCGATATGCCGATGTAGGTCTCGATTTTGGCAGCCGTGATGTGGCGGTCGCCTTCGGGGAGCGATACGAGCAACTTCTCCAACTCGTTGCTGATGCGCGAGATGTCGGTGCCGAGGTGGCTGACCATCAACTCTACGCACGATGGGTCGATATCCAAACCCTTTGAGCGCACGAAGCCTCCGAGCCAATCCTTAATCTCGTAGTCGCGAGGTCGGACCGATTCAAAGACGATACCCTTCGATGCCGAATTTTTGTAGAGGGCCTGACGACGGTCAGCACTCTTGCCCTTGTGGCAGATTACCAATATGGTCGAATCGACGGGCTTGGCTATATATGCGGCCAGATGCTCCATACCCGACAACTGTTGCGCCTCCTTGACGATGATTACCGAGTAGCCGCCCATCATCGGCACTTGGCGACAGTACGAGGCGATAGTTCCGCCGTCGGTATCGCGACCATAGACCACAATCTGGTTAAATTCGCGCTCCACCTCGTCGAGTACGCTGTTTGCCAACTTGTCGCATATCGCATCGATAAAGTAGTTCTCTTCGCCCATCAGCAGATATACGGGCGAGTAGCGACGTGCCTCGATATCGCTCATAAGTCGCTGATATTCGGCACTGCAATCTTTGAATTTTATAGTCGATTTGGCCATTGTTATATGCTCTCCTTAACAATTTTCAAAATATTCTCGGTGCGGTCGCCAACGCGGTAGCGGTCGTCGATACGATGACCTACGAGCCAAACAATATCGTCGCCCGACAGCAATACGAACTGTCGGCGCTTCTCGACAACCGACATCTTGCGGTCGGTCAGATAGTCGCTCACCTTCTTGCGGCCTACCATACCGAAAGGTATGAACGAGTCGCCTTCGCGCCAGCGTCGCAATGTGAGTGGGTAGGTCAAACGCTCCTCGTCGAGGAGTGCTACATCGGTTGGGTGGTTGAGCGAGCCGATGTTGTCGATGTCGGTGTGGCTGAACATCAGGACCGAGCCACCGCAATAGCAACGCAACTCGTCGGCCGAGATTGTTGTGCTGCAATCATCGTCGTCGGCTATCGGTGCAACGACAATGTCGCCTCGGTCGATGCAGGCTACCGCGTCGCGCGAATAGAAACGCTTGCCACACTCGCCGGCATCGAGAGCCTTGCATAGAGCCTCGACCACATCGCCCTTAAATCCATACGACGAGTTGAGCAGCGAGTAGATGACAAAGTCGCGCGGAAGTGCGTGGTCGATGGCGCCAACCTCGATGCGGTCGATGTTGTTGTCGCCACGATGCAGTACGCTCTCTCGGATAGTCTCAATCGCAACGTCGATAAAGCGTTGAGCGTCGGTGAGGCGGTAGAGGTTGCCTCGCATAAGCGACGTAAACGAAGGGTTTATCTCACGAATCATCGGCACAAGTCCCAATCGAATCTTGTTGCGCAGGTACTTGGTCGAGTTGTTCGACGAATCTTCACGGAAAGGTATGTGGTGTGTTATGGCGTACTCGTGAATCTCCTTGCGTGAGGCGAATAGTAGTGGTCGGATAAACTGCTCGCGGCGGAAATGTATGCCCGTAAGACCTCGCAGTCCCGTACCTCGCAGGAGGTTGATAAAGAAGGTCTCAATCGAGTCGTCGACGTGGTGGGCGATAGCAATCTTTGTATAGTGGTGTTCGGCTGCAAGGGCATCGAACCACTCGTAGCGCAGTCGTCGAGCCGCCATCTCCATTGATTCGCCCGTACGCTCCATTTCGGCCTCCGTGTCGAAACGCTTGTTGTATATGGCAACACCTCGGCGCACAGCCTCGGCTTCGACCAAAAGTTGGTCCTCGTCGCTCTCGACGCCACGCAGTCCAAAGTTGCAGTGCGCAACGCCAATGTTGTAGCCAGCTCGTGTGAAGAGGTCGAGCATCACCATCGAATCGACTCCTCCCGATACGGTCAGCAATATGCGGTCGTCGTGCGAGAAGAGGTTGTGGCGCGAGTTGTATCGCTCGAAATTATCGAATAGTAGGTCTTGAACCATTGTTTTCTCTCTACATAATGTTTACCTCGGTGTCAATCGCGATGCCGAAACGTGCAAACACCTCGGC
>JAGBWT010000094.1 GCA_017629615.1 Alistipes sp.
ACCTGCAGCCATAACAGGAATACCAGCCTCGTAAATCTCTGGCAAAACGTCGATTTCGACACCGTCAATCACGTTGTTAGGGCCACCGTTGATGATAATACCTTTGACGTTTGGCAGAGCCTTCAACTCGTTGGCCGTAATATCGTGAGGGTAGATTTCGCTATAAACACCAAGTGCGCGGATTGCACGGGCCAATACTGTATTCTCGTGACTACCGAGGTCGAGAATTACAATCATATCTTGTTTCATAAAAACCTTAATTTTTTAGTTCCTAATTTCAATGTGTTTATTCGCCACGCGAATAGTTTGGAGTCTCGCGGGTGATGGTGATGTCGTGAGGGTGGTTCTCGACAACACCACTTGCGGTAATGCGGACAAAACGGGCCTTCTGCAAATCCTTGATAGTGCGCGCACCGCAATAACCCATACCGGAGCGTATTCCGCCAACGAGCTGATATACCGTCTCGTTGAGTGCGCCTTTGAACGGAACGCGACCAACGATGCCCTCTGGAACGAGTTTATTGATATTGGCCTCGCCATCTTGGAAATAGCGGTCCTTCGAGCCGGCCTTCATCGCATCAATCGAGCCCATACCTCGGTAGGTCTTGAACTTACGGCCGTTGTAGATAATAGTCTCACCAGGAGCCTCTTCGGTACCGGCAAACATCGAGCCGCACATCACACAGTCGCCACCTGCTGCCAGAGCCTTTACGATGTCGCCCGAGTAGCGCAAACCACCATCGGCAATAACTGCAACGTCGAGCTCTTTGACTGCGTCGGCAACATCGAAAATGGCGGTCAGCTGTGGAACACCTACACCTGCAATGATTCGGGTGGTGCAGATAGAGCCTGGACCGATACCGACCTTTACGCCATCAGCGCCATTTTCAGCCAAATAACGGGCTGCCTCGGCGGTAGCGATATTACCAACGATAACATCGAGCGTAGGGTATTTGGCTTTGATACGTTTGAGCAAATCGACGATGTTCTTCGAGTGGCCGTGAGCCGAGTCGAGAACAACTGCATCGACACTCTCGGCAACCAACGCATCGACGCGCTCCATCGAGTCGGCTGTAACACCAACACCTGCCGCTACGCGCAAACGACCTTTGCTGTCTTTGCAAGCGTTAGGGTGGTCTTGTACCTTTGTAATATCTTTATAGGTGATAAGGCCTACCAAGTGGCCCTCCTTGTCGATTACGGGCAACTTCTCGATTTTGTTGCGGAGCAATACCTCCGTAACATCTTCGTTGTCGCGCTCGGCCTCGGTGATTGTTACAAGATTCTCCGAAGTCATAACCTCGGCAATCAGGCGCGAGAAATCCTTTTGGAAACGGAGGTCGCGGTTGGTCACAATTCCGACGAGCTTGCGATTGTCGTCCACGACAGGGATACCGCCAATCTTATTCTCGTGCATAAGGGCCAAAGCGTCGCCAACGGTCTGCTCCTTGGTGATTGTGACAGGGTCGTAAATCATACCATTCTCGGCACGTTTTACGCGACGAACCTGCGCTGCCTGCTCGGTAATCGACATATTCTTATGGATAACACCAATACCACCTTCGCGAGCGATTGCGATTGCCATAGGCGCTTCGGTTACGGTGTCCATAGCTGCCGATACGATAGGAATGTTGAGCGTGATGTTTCGCGAGAAACGACTCTTTACACTAACTTCGCGTGGTACGACCTCCGAGTAGGAGGGAACGAGTAACACGTCGTCGAAGGTTAAACCCTCTTGCTGAACTCTCTCTGTTAGAAACGACATAATGTAATATTTTATTAAAATTCAAACTCTAAATACCAAAAGGAGCGAGGCGC
>JAGBWT010000095.1 GCA_017629615.1 Alistipes sp.
CCGCTCGGAGGTCGTACGCATCTACTTGGCCATAATCGCGGCAACAACCGTAACAATCGCCATAAGTCTCTTTACGAACGACAATTACAGCTCATTTGGAGAGGCTTTGCGGCACTCGCTATTCCAGGTAACATCGCTCATATCGACAACCGGTTTTGCTACGGCCAACACCAACATTTGGACACCTTTGGCCATATTGTTGCTGATATTCGTATCGATAATTTGCGCTTGTGCAGGCTCTACGTCGGGTGGTATGAAGGTCGATAGATTACTCTTGTTTACAAAGTTGTTGCGTGCCAAAATCCGCCAACAACAGCACCCCAACGCAATCATACGCATACGCATCGACGGTGTCACGCAGGAGCGAGAACAGTCGCACACGGTTGTACTGTTTATCGTCACATATCTGTTTATCATTCTGCTCGCATCAGTAGTTAATATGCTCTTTGGGCAAGATTTGCTCACCGGCATATCCTCGGCAATATCGTGTATCGGTAACGTTGGCCCAGCCTTTGGAGAGCTCGGCTCGGCAGATAGTTTTGCCGACGTTCCGGCCATATTGAAGCTACAAGACAGTCTCCTGATGCTTATGGGTCGTTTGGAGATATTTGGTTTTATTCAGTTGCTATTCATTAAATGGTGGAGATAATGAAACGTTTTGCACTATTTGTCATATACATATCACTCACCGCTCTACCAAGTGCGGTTTGGAGCGCATCGGCAAGCGAACGCGAGGCTATGCGCAATAAGATTGAGGAGCACCGACAACAACTCGACTCGCTATCGACCCTACTCCAAACCGAGCGAAATCGTTACAAAGCCGAGCCGAGTGAACGAGAGGGTATCGCAAGTCGCATTGTAGCATTGGAGCAGGAGGAGCGCAAACTTTCGCAGGCCTACAACCAAATCCTCACGCAATTTGCCATTATCGAGAGTCGCGACAAGGCCTCGTCGAGCCTCAACGATACCCCGACAGCCGATGGCAACAATAATAAGCCAACCGCCGCCAGCACGACCGACAAGGTGCGAGCCGACTTGACACGCAACGCTCCGTTTGTGGAGTTGCTTTCGGCTGCCGACTATAAGACACTACGCGAGACCGAGCGACGCGAGAGGTCGGTTGCAAAGCGTATTGGCGAGTATGCTGCCAACTACGACACGATGGTTGCCCTTCAACTCGAACACCAACGCACCGACAGCGAAAAGGCGGCCGACAGCCTCACTCTGCTCGTCGAATCGAAGCATCAAATAGGTCGAGCTATCGAGCAACAGATTACAAACGAGTGGCAACAGGTATTCGACAATAAGATATACATCTACAACCTATTGCTCGAAAAGGGTGGCCATAGCGACATCTTGGGGCTTGGCGAGGGCATTATTGCATCGGCCGCAATCGAGGCCGAGAAGGAGTCCTCGGCGGTTGAATCCGAGGCCATCGCCCTCTATTTCCACCAAAAGCGCGGTCTGCTCAACTACGAATCGCAGATAGCCAAGCACCTCAACCTCGCACCTGCAAAGGATTCGTTACAGCGGGCAATAGCGAGTATGCAACGCTCGGCATACCATCTGCCAAAGGTCGTAATCGAACGTCGTTCGTTTATCGACCACGAACCGTTGAAGATTATAAAGCCAACGATATACACCTCGAAAAACCCTATTCCGAAGACTCGTCTCTACGAATATGGCACCGTATATCGAATCCGCATCGGCATATTCACCAATCGACCAAATCTGTCGGCTCTTCGTGGCATAACCCCACTCTCCTACTCGACCGACTACCACAATGGCAAGTACGCCTACTTCGTCGGAGGTTTCCGCACCGAGGAGGAGGCGAACGACGGTGTAAAGTATCTCAAACGAATCGGTTTCCGCGACCCGCTTGTAGTGATGTGGGTAAATGGAGAGTATGTTTCGAACATCGAGGAGTGGAAAAAGAACAATGCAACGGGCTACGTCATCGAGATTACAGGCACAGCAACGCTATCCGACGCCATCAAGACTCACATCTCGCTGCGCAACGACCAATGCAATATTTCGCGCATTGGAGCGACGTTTATCATCAGTCCGTTTGCCGACAAAGCCGAGGCCGACAAGATTGCAAGCGAGATATCGGCTATGGAGCCAAACATCAAAGCTAACGTATCGAACATAAAACCTAATTAAACCCTTAAAACTATGTTATACATCTGCGGACTTATACTGTTGGGCATACTCTTTTTGGTTGCCGAACTCGTCTTTCTGCCAGGACTATCGGTTGCAGCGCTACTCTCGGCCGTATGCTATGGTTTGGCAATATATTTTGCCTTTGTCGATTACGACACAACCACCGGCTTTATCACCATTGGTGTTGCGATGGCTTCGGTCTTGGCTACAATCATCATATCGCTCCGCGCCAAGACGTGGCAACGTCTGTCGCTAACACAGGAGATTGACTCGACGAGCGTCGCAAAACCCGAAGAGCGCATCGCCATCGGTGCAACGGGTGTAACCATTTCGCGCCTTTCGCCAATGGGCAAGGTCGAAATCGACGGACAGAACTACGAGGCCAAATCGGTCGACGTATATATCGAGCAGCGTCAGAGAGTTGTGGTTGTCGGCTTCGACAACTTCTCGGTCATCGTTAAACAATGTGAATAATAAAAATAAAACCTTTACTACAACTATGAAGAGACTCATTATTTCAGCGCTACTTCTCTGCATTATATGGTTGGGTTCGGCTTCGGCATTTGCCGCCGAGAACAATCCACAAGCTGCGCCCGAGGCTATCGTTACGGCAGGAAATGCACGTTTCACCGTTCTCACCTCGCGCCTTATCAGAGCCGAATGGAGCGAGGACGGACAGTTTGAGGACCGAGCAACGCTGACGTTTATCAATCGTCGCCTGCCCGTTCCCGAATACACCGTTTCGCAAAGTCGCTCGAAGGTAGTCATCAAGACCAAAGACCTCGTATTGACCTATCGCAAAGGCGACATCTTCTCGGCCGAAAACCTGAAAGCCGAATTTATGATGAATGGCAAAAAGGTCGTTTGGCACTTTGGCGACAACGATTCGCTAAATCTGATGGGCACAACTCGCACACTCGACAAGGTAAATGGTTGGAAGTTTACCGAAAAAGACCCTATGGAGCAGGGTATCTTGTCGCGTAGCGGTTGGAGCGTGGTCGATGACTCCAAGCGACACCTTCTTGTCCCTGTCGAGTCGCATTGGGGCAACTGGGTCGAGACTCGTGCAAAGCGCGAATATCGCGACATCTACCTCTTTGCCTATGGTCACAAATACACCGAGGCTCTTGGCGACTACATCAAGGTCGCCGGCGAAGTTCCACTGCCTCCGCGCTACGCATTTGGTTATTGGTGGAGTCGATATTGGCAATACTCCGACAGCGAATTCCGTGACTTGGTTGGTCAGATTCGCAGTTTCGATATACCTATCGACGTTTTGATTGTCGATATGGATTGGCACGAGACTTGGGGTTTGCGTCGTAACAATCCTAAAAAAGACGAATACGGGCAGCGTATCGGTTGGACGGGCTACACTTGGAAAGAGCAACTCTTCCCTTCGCCGGAGAACTTCCTGCGTTGGTGTCGTAACGAGAAGTTGCGCACATCGCTCAACCTCCACCCCGCTTCGGGTATTCAACCATACGAAGAGCCTTATGAGAGATTTGTCGAGGCCTATGGTTGGAAGGATAAGGGCAAGAGCATTCCGTTCCATATCGACGAGCAGAAGTGGGCCGACGCCTATTTCGAGACCGTTTTAGGCCCAATGGAGAAGATGGGTGTCGATTTCTGGTGGCTCGATTGGCAACAGTGGAAGGAGAGTAAATATACCGAGGGTTTGAGTAACACCTTCTGGCTCAACCACGTCTTTAACCACCACGCAACCGAGCGTAACAACGAGCGCCCTATGATTTATCACCGCTGGGGAGGTCTTGGCTCGCATCGCTACCACATCGGATTTTCGGGCGACACCTACACCTCGTGGGAGACACTCGGATTTATGCCGTGGTTTACGGCTACTGCATCGAATGTCTGTTATGGCTTTTGGGGTCACGACATCGGCGGACACGCGGTACTTGACCGCAAGTCGCCTACCAACCCCGAGATATATCTGCGTTGGTTACAGCACGCCGTATTTACGCCCATCTTCAAAACTCACTGCACCCGCTACAAGAATATCGAGCGCAGAATATGGCAGTTCCCCGACCATATGTTTATGATGCGTGACGCTATCCGTCTGCGCTACAACCTCGCTCCTTATATATATAATGCAGCGCGCGCCACCTTCGATACAGGTGTTTCGATGTGCCGCCCTATGTACTACTACTATCCCGAGATTGACGAGGCCTACGATATGAAGCAGCAATATATGTTCGGCGATGACCTTCTTGTATCGGTTATCGACTCGCCTATCGACCAACAGACAGGCCTTGCGACCTGCGAAGTCTGGTTCCCGGAGGGCAAGTGGTACGATATGTCGAGCGGTGCGATGATTGAGGGCGGACAGACTCTGACGCTCAACTACACACTTGCCGAAAATCCATATTTTGCTCGCGCAGGTGCGATAATCCCGATGAACCCGCCAACGATAAAGAGTCTGCAAGAGCCTATTGGCGAGTTGGTTCTAACGCTCATTCCAGGTGGTAGCGGAGAGGTTACCCTCTACGAAGATGATGGTTTATCGAAAAACTATGCCAAAGAGTTTGCTACAACCAAAATCACAAGCACGGTCGGAGAGAACAGCACAAAGGTCGTTATCGCTCCTCGAAAAGGCGAGTATGCCGATATGCCGAGCAGTCGCAACTACACGCTCCGTCTGCCTGCCCAGATGCCACCGAAGCGAGTGGTAGTAAATGGCAAGGAGTTGGGATATGACCGATTCATATCGGCCGACAAGTGGAGTTATAACGGCGATGACCTCGCTATCGAAATAGCCATTGCCAACCAAGCGTGCGACAAAGAGTGTGTGGTCGAGATTGAGTTCGATGCCGAGATGGCACGTCACCAACCTCGTCTTTATGGCAAGCGAGGCATATTTGCCCGTTGCAAAGAGCTGACGCCACTCTTCAAGGAGCGTTATGCCGATAGTTACGACCCTTACTCGATGCTGCCGGACCCATATCTGAACGTATCGCAGACCCCAAACTTCATCACCGAGCACCCAGAGCGCATCGTTGAGTGGATAGAGCGATACGAAGTAAACAAAGCCAACTGCGTAGAGGCTTTGAAGGCGCTCAAAACTGTCGATAACTACTTCTTGCACAAACTTGAAGCACAATTCGAACAAAATAACTAAAAGACAATAACTATGGAGAATTTAGTATTTGGAAATGAGGCAATGGTTGTCGTTCTCTCAATCTTGGGAGCCATCGCCCTGCTACTTGTATTCTATTTTATTCCGATTGGCCTTTGGTTCTCGGCCCTCGTCTCGGGAGTACACATCTCGTTGCTCCAACTCGTACTGATGCGTTGGCGTAAGGTTCCACCTTCGATAATCGTATCGTCGATGATTGAGGGTACAAAGGCGGGCCTTAAACTCAATCCTAATGAGTTGGAGGCGCACTATCTTGCAGGTGGCAACGTCCGCAATGTAGTTCACGCGCTGGTATCGGCACAGAAGGCAAGTATTTTGCTCGATTTCAAGATGGCTACGGCTATCGACTTGGCAGGTCGCGACGTATTCGAGGCCGTTCAGATGTCGGTTAATCCGAGAGTCATCAACACTCCGCCTGTTACGGCTGTGGCCAAAGATGGTATCCAGCTTATTGCTCGTGCGCGTGTTACCGTTCGTGCCAACATCAAACAGCTCGTCGGTGGTGCAGGCGAAGAGACAATTTTAGCCCGCGTAGGCGAAGGTATCGTATCGTCGATTGGTTCGGCTCTGTCACACAAGATTGTACTCGAAAATCCCGACTCTATCTCGCGTGTAGTTCTCGAAAAGGGCCTCGATGCAGGTACAGCTTTCGAAATCCTCTCTATCGATATTGCCGATATTGACGTTGGTAAGAACATTGGCGCACAGTTGCAGATGGACCAAGCCGATGCCGATAAGAATATCGCACAAGCAAAGGCCGAGGAGCGTCGCGCAATGGCTGTTGCACTCGAACAAGAGATGAAAGCCAAAGCACAAGAGGCTCGTGCAAAGGTGATTTTGGCCGAGGCAGAAGTGCCGCTGGCAATGTCGGAGGCATTCCGCAATGGAAATCTGGGTATTATGGACTATTATAAGATGAAAAATATGATGGCCGATACACAGATGCGTGAATCAATTTCGCAGCCAAAGGCAGAGAAAAAATAGCAAAGCAATGGTAACTATCGACGACATACGAGTTGCGTTGGCCGACTTCGTTAGGCAATCACCACTCAACTACGTCACCGAGCAGATGGCTATCTCGCCAGAGGATATTGGCAAGCGTCTATACGACGACCCTATCGTCAAAATTGGCTCGGCCGACGACCCGATGTGGCAACAACTCAAAGAGCCTGCGGCTATCGGCACGCACTTTGTCGCGCCAAAAGAGTGGTTGTTGGAGGCTCGAAGCGTCGTATCGTACTTTGCCCCATTCAGCGACTATGTCGTCGAAGGGAACAGAGCCGATGCGCTGAAAGTTGGCAATGGCTGGCTCTATGCCAGAGTCGAGGGTCAAGCCTTCCTCACGGAGGTCAATCACTTCTTGGAGCGCTGGTTTGTCGAGCAGGGTTTTAAGGCTATCTCGCCCTACGCGAGCGACGACTTTAAGTATGTTTTCGAGGCCGGCACGAATGACGACATCGCCGACAAGTCGTTGAGTTTCACAAGTAATTGGTCGGAGCGACACGTTGCCTACGTCTGTGGTCTTGGAACATTTGGCCTGTCGAAAGGAATAATTACCGAACGAGGTATGGCAGGTCGTTTTGGCAGCGTCGTAACCAACGCACCACTCTCGACCACACCGCGCCCATATAGCGACATCTACGAATATTGTACGAAGTGTGGTGCTTGCGCTCGACAATGCCCTGCAAATGCGATAACATTGGCCGAAGGTAAATCTCACCCAAAGTGTTGCGCCTACGTCAATATTATGCGCGAGAGATACGCCCCACGTTTTGGTTGTGGCAAGTGTCAGGTTGCAGTACCGTGTGAGCGTTCAATCCCGAAACGCGAAAAATAGCAGACAACGAGGGTGGCCAAGATTTGGTCACCCTCGGTCTATCTATGGCTCACCTGCTCCTCGCAACACTCCTCCAACCCATCTCGCCATCGCACGGAGCTGTGCGTGCCGTCGCAGTAGGGTTTGTTGTCGGAACGGCCACAACGGCACAACACACTGCGATTGCGAATCTCGTAGCCACGACCATCTCGCTCGCGCTCGATACTTATACTGCCTCGCACCCACAATCCCCCACTAACACCGAGCGTCACATCTTCGAGCAGGCCCAAACTCGGCTCGTATTTCAATTCGTAGGGGCGGTCGGTCGCATTATCCCACGCAAGCAGTCGGCCACTCGGACATAGTTGGGCCTGACGTATAGCCAAGCGACGCGACAAGGCATCGTCAGAGTCCTCGGTCAAGGCCCACACACCTCGCGAAGCATCACAAAATCGGGCAAAAGCACAATATCGCCGATTGTCGGTAATCGAGAGTATCTCGCCCGAGGTTATCTCGATATTATCGAGCAACCCCGAAGTGTCGGCCGTGAGGCGTGAATCCCAATGAAAATCGTGGTGAGAGCCATCGCAATAGGGTTGGCGAACCGAGCGACCACATCGGCACAAGGCTGTCGGTTCGGGGCCCGTATCGAACGACCGACCCTCCCTAAAAGACCAACTCTCGCCTAACTCGTTTGGCTCGATAAACTGCTGTGCCAGCGGTGGGCGGCCATAGACCAAATAGGGCCCCTTTTCGACAACTTTTATTTTGAACTTTTTATCGGCTCGCGATGAGCCAACCTCGATTTTCTGTTTGGCCATATACTAATCCATTCTGCATTTTCGTTAAGATGACAACAATAATTATTCCTAATAGATAGAATTGGGGGCAAAAGATTGTAATAATTCCAACTTTTTAGGTATATTTGCGCTTGCTTAATTTATTTGCATAAAAATAGAATATTTTTAGTATGAGAATTTTCAAAACCATATTCGTAGTTTTAGGCCTTATTCTTGTCACCACTACGGCTTGCAACAAAGACGATAAGTTTGGTGTAACCTTCAAAAAGACCGGCCTCTATTTCAAGTGGGGTGGCTCGCCACAGACCATCTCCTATACAACGATGAATGTAGCGTCGGTCAATGTCAAGAAAATCGACGAGGGTTGGTCGTGCAAAGTAGACAACGCTGCGCGCACCATCACCGTAACGCCTCCACAAGACCCAGGCACCGACGAACAGCGCGATAAGCTCCGTACGGCAAGCGCAATATTCAACGTCATTGCGGCAAAAGGTGGTACTACGACCTACGCTATCGATTTCTACATCATTGGCGATAATGAGTTCTTCGTCAATCCTTCGGCCGAATATGCCAACTGCTATGTATTGACCCAGCCTCAAACAGCCTACACGATTGATGTATCGCACAATGGCGGTGGCAAAGCGTTGAACAATGTAGCCGATGTCAAACTACTCTGGCAGTCGCAAACATCGCTTATTATGCACCTCTCCTACGACGAAACAAACAAGAGCGTATCGTTCTTTGTGGATAAGGACACCGACGATGAGGGTAACGACATTTTGGAGAACGACAAGCCGACTATCAAGACCGGAAATGCTGTAATTGCAGCCTACGACGCTGCGGGCGAGATTGTTTGGAGCTGGCACTTATGGTTGGTCAAGGAGTCGGAGAATCCACTCAACGATGTTGCAACCTACTCGAACGGTGTAACTTTTATGAACAAAAATCTCGGTGCTTCGACCAACCATAACGGAGCGTACGACGACACCGATAAGATTCTCAACTCCTACGGTCTCTACTACCAATGGGGCCGCAAAGACCCGTTCCTTCGCCCTTACTATTACGACTGCACCAACAACGAGGACCAAGCGGCTCACGACACAACGGGCAGCATCGTATATGTAAAGGTTGCCGAGACTTCGGAGAAGGTAGGTACAATGGAGTATGCCACAGCCAACCCTATGACCTTTATCACCAACGCAGCTTGCATCGACGAGGAGGGTGACGGCGTGGGCGATTGGTTGCACAAAGCCGACAACACCCTATGGAGCAACACCACGAAGAGTGAAAACGACCCTTGTCCTTATGGTTGGCGCGTAGCGGCCAAAGGCGATTTCGACGTATTGTCGTTGTCGGACGAGGAGGACGGAATTGCTCTCGACGAGGCCCGCAAGCGTTACGGTTGGGCTTTGAGCGATGGAGCAAACAAGCACTTCTACATCGGCGCAGGTTTCCGTAGCTATTTCGACGGTATCATCAGCAATATGAACCACAAAGAGGGTGTATATCCATCGACTCCGGAGCCGTGGGAGGGTTACTATTGGACCACAGGTATTTCGGACGACGGCAAGCAATCGACCTGTATGTATTTCGACTTGACGACCACTCGTACAATCAATAAATTCCACCTCAACTACCCTTCGAAGCGAGCAAACGCTATGCAGGTACGTTGTGTAAAGGTTAAATAACGACTCTAAAACCGCCTCAATATGATTCTTAAATTCAGAATGCTCAGCGACGAAAACGACAACTTCGTTCGCGACTTGGAGGTGCCACACGATATGACGTTGGCCGGACTTCACGACTTTATCATCGAATCGCTCGGATACGACAACTGTATGGCGTCGTTCTTCGCAGCCGACGACCATTGGAATCGCCTGCGCGAATTTACGCTGATGGATATGGGCGAGGGCGAGATGTTGGAGGAGGCTCCGATGGCAATGGATTCGATTACGCTTGCAGAGTTGGCCGTAATCGAGTGCGACAAACTTATCTATCAGTTCGACCTGCTTACCGACCGAGCCTACTATCTCGAATTGGTCAATGCGGCCGAGCCTAACAAGGATTTGACCTATCCGCGCGTAGCATTCGAGAACGCCTCGGCTCCCGACCAATATGACCCCGATGTTGTACCAACCGACGACGGTTCGATATTCGAGGAGATGATGGGCGAATTTGGAGAGTACGATGGCGATGACTCCTACGACGACGAATACTAAACGCCGACTGATTGTTGTTGTCGGCGCAACAGCTTCGGGCAAGACTGATTTAAGCATCGCTCTTGCCCGTTACTATAATGCACCTATCATATCGACCGACTCTCGCCAGATATTTCGCGGGCTGCCAATAGGAACAGCACAACCTACCAAAGAGCAACTCGCCGAGGTAGAGCACCACTTCATAGCGGAGCGCGATGTCACCCAGGATTTTAACTGCGGAGAGTACGAGAAGGAGGCTCTCGCAAGGCTCGACCTCCTCTTTACGAAGCACGACACGGTCGTCGCTGTCGGAGGTTCGGGACTATATGTTCGCGCTCTGTGCGAAGGTATGGACGACCTACCCGAAGCCGACGAACTGTTGCGAGCCGAACTTATGGCAAGGCTTGACTCGGAGGGCGTAGAGGCTTTGGCCGAGCAACTACGCACGCTCGACCCCGAATATTACGAGGTAGTAGACCGCAGCAACCCTGCTCGCGTGATGCGAGCCGTAGAGGTCTGTCTGTCGAGTGGCAAAAAATACTCGGATATGCGTTGTGGCGAGCGCAAACATCGCGACTTCGAGATTGTGAAGGTTGGCGTCGATATGGCTCGCGATGTGCTTTACGAACGTATCAACCGTCGCGTCGATATTATGGTCGAGATGGGGCTCGAAGCCGAGGCGCGAGCAATGCTACCCTA
>JAGBWT010000096.1 GCA_017629615.1 Alistipes sp.
CCTGCAACGCGCTTACCCTTGACGGTCATCTGCGTAATGAAATCGACCCTGCGGGTCTTGTAGGCAGGAACAGCCTTGCGCAGATGCACATCGGCATAGGAGCGGGTCGATTTGCCGATAATGCTCGGTAGGTTGGGTTGCGGAGGTGCCACAACCGGAACAGCCTTCTTCTCGACTATCGGCGTCGGAGCAGGAGGGATAATACCGCTACCTACCGACGGCTTCTCGATTTGAGGCTGACGCTGCGGAGTAACCAAAGCCTCGCTATAATAGTCGGAAGGGAAGCCCGTCACGACGATTATAACCTCCAACTTATCGCCCAACTCGGGCTTGACGCTCGTACCCCAAATGACATTCGTCTCGTGGATATTGCCATTTTCGTCCGTATCACTGGCCAACTCCTGCACCTGTTTGAGTGCATTCTCAACCTCGATAATACGCAACGTATCGCTCGACGAGGTGGCGAAATTTATCAGCACCTTCTTTGCACCGGCAATCGACGCTCCGCCAAAGAGTGGCGAGAGGACTGCCGTCTTGACAGCCTCCGCAGCGCGATTATCGCCCTCGGCCGAGGCTACACCCATAACGGCACAACCGCTCTTACGGATAACCTTGCAGACATCGGCAATATCGACGCTCACCAGGTCGCTCTGCGTGAGGGCAATCTCGGCGATACCCTTCGCGGCCGAAGCAACAACATTATTACCCTGGTCGAATGCCTCCTTGACCGACATATTGCTATACAACTCGACAATCGCCTCGTTACGCAAGACGATAAGCGAATCGACATATTTGCGCAACTGCTCGATACCTGCGGCGGCTTGGGCAACACGCTCCGGGCCCTCGCTCTTCGACGGTGTCGTCACAATGGCAACGGTCGGAATATCCATTTCGTGGGCAATCTTGGCAACTATCGGCGAAGCTCCCGTACCGGTACCACCACCCATACCTGCCGTCACAAAGAGCATATCGGGGTTGTGCCCCTCGATATATTCACGAATCTGGTCGAGCGACTCGTTTGCCTTACGCGCACCCTCCTCGGCCGAGTTACCAGCACCCTTACCATCGCCCAAACATATCTTCTGCACCGATTGCAGAGGGCTCTTGTTCAGAGCCTTAATATCGGTGTTGCAAATCATCAGATTTACACCCTTGATACCCTTCTCGTAGATATGGTCTACGGCATTACCTCCCGCACCGCCAACTCCGATAACCATAATCTTCGCGGCAATACTTTGGGCCTCGGGTCTATTGTTCATCAATTTTTCGTATGTATCCATCGTTATAAAACTTCATCTTTGTTATTACCCAAAATCGTATCGAGCGTATTGCTCAACTTGCTCCACAAGCCTCGGCCCTTCGGCTTACTCTCTGTCTTTGGCTTGCTTACAGGCTCTGCCTTCGGCTTCTCGACCACTTCGACAACCTCCTCAACCTCTACCTTCGGTGCAGGTTTTGGCTGCGACGCAGGTCGTGGCGTTGGCGCAGGGGTCGGAGTTGGGGTCGGAACAACAGGACGAGGTCGCGGCGCACCATTACCCGCAAGTGTTGTCACGGGACGAACTATCTCCTTCTGCTTAACGACTACGCTCGGCGCGTGCTGACTACCCGACAACATAGTACCGATAGCGGCCACATTGGCGAAGTTGCCATAGGTCTGGCACGATTCGAGCGACAAACCGCCATACTCCACACGACCCAAGCGAGCAGGAAGTTTCGTTTCGCGACGGAACAACTCGTCGATATTGTCGAGCAGAGCCGAGCCACCCGTGATGACGATACCGCACGGAATCTTGGTAGACATCTTGGCAATCTTGATTTCGCTCCACGCATATTCGATAATATCCTTCAATCGCGCCTCGATAATTGCCACGAGGTTGCGCTGCGGATAGTCCTTCTTGGCTTGACCCGCCATTTGGATTGGAATCGTAGCCTCCTCGGCAACCATATCGCTGACAGCCGAGCCGTAGCGGTGCTTAAACTGCGAGGTCAAGCGCTCGGCGATACCGAACGTATGCATATCGGTATTGATGCTCTGCGCACCGATAGGTACCGAAGCGACATAGCGGAGCAGGCCGTTACGGACAATCGCCACATCGGTCGTACCTCCACCAATATCGACAATCGCCACACCCTCCTCGCGCTCATCTTCCGAGAGGAGTACGTCGGATATGATAGTCGGATTGACATAGACACTCTGCAAGCGCAAACCTGCATTCTGGAACGACATCTGGATTCGTTTCAGTTGCTCCTTCTGGCAGAGGATAAAGAGGAACTTGGCCGAGAGATTCAGACCAAACGAGCCAACAGGGTCGGCAACCTCCTTATCGTTGTCGATGATATAGCACAACGGCGTGCGGGCCATAATCTCCTCGCTCTGGTCGGCAATCACGTTCTGCATACGCTCGTGCAACGAATCAACATCCTCCTGCGCAATGCAGCCCGACGCACTATCCTTCACAAAGACGTGGTCGGTGTATTGCACGCAACGAATATTCTCGTTTGCAAAACCTGCATAAGCCTCCTCGATTTTGATGGAGAGGCTCTTCTCCAAACGCTCCTTCGCAAGACGGATAGCCACACCCGTCTTCTGAACGTTGATAATCTTACCGGCTGTAACGCCGCTGTCAATCGGTTGCGATTCGAGACCCTCAATCTTGATAGGTTCGTCTTCGACCTGCGAACCGACTACCATCACTACGTTTGACGTACCAATATCGACGCCAACAAAGTACCTCTTTTTTTCCATATCTACTCCTCCGTGCAGACAATTTGATTGTCGTATCTTATGTTAATTATTTTGTATCTATTCTCTCCCAACGGGCTTATCAGGTGGTCGTATGCCTCCTTTGCCCTATTCAGTTTTCGACCAACATCTTCCAACTCGCCCATCGCAAGACGGAAGTTACCGCTACGCGGTATCAACTCCACCTCGATTCGACCTGCCGAGTTCTGCGACACGATGATTTGGACCACCTCGGCACGCCAAAAATCGCTCTGCTGCACCTGCCCGACAAAGTCGATAAGGGCCCGCAAGTCGGCAAGTTGCGCCATCTCGCGAGCAAGTTGTCGGCGAGGCTCCTGCTGGCGAAGCGTCACCTCTTTGAGTGCATTGCGACAGTCGCGCAGATGACCGTCGATATATTGCAGGTCGCGCTCCTGCTCGGCCTTAAAGGCTTTGCGACGCTCCTTAAACTCCTTGTTGAGTTCGAAGAAACCCTTACTTATCGAGCGGTTCTTCGTCGCCTTACGCTCGGCAAGCAACTGCTCCTCGCGCTCATAGAGCGGAATCTTCTCGATAGCAATCTCGCGCACACGCTCCTCGGCCTTGCGCTTCAAACTATCGGCCACACGGTCGAGCGTACCCTCAAACGACGAAGCGAAGAGTGGCTTATAGCGACCCGTCACAATCGGAACATAGAGCGTACCACTCTCGGGCGCACGAAAGACTGCACCTTCGGCCGTGATGTAGAGGTCGTAGCCATCGACCATCAATCGCATAATCGGCTTGCGCTGCTCGACGTCGATATGCAACACACCGTTGTAGGTGGTGTAGATGTTGGTATGGGCAACAAAGCCGTTGCGCGTAACCATTCGGCGGATACGGGCCACATCGACATCGCTCGTACGGCTATTGATTACCGACACACCCTCTTTGAGCAGGTTCGCCTTTATCTTGTCGGCCGTTAGCAATATATCGGTCTCGGTGCTATCGGCAACCTCGATTGCTACGCCCGAAACTCGTTGCTCGGAGTTATGGCTATGGACGAGTATCGACGCATAGACGATGTAGGCCACAACCGCAGCCCACAACATCACATAGAGCAATATCTTTCCGATTCGTTTCACCATACTCCGTTAATCTTCAAACTAAATTTTGCGACGTATCGCCTCGGCCACATCGCCACAGCAGGCGTCGATATTGCCTGCTCCAAAGGTCACGACCACATCGGTTCGACACTCGGCAAGCGTTGCAGCCAACTGCTCTCGCTCGACAATTCGGCAAGGCACACTCACACGCTCGGCTATAATCTCCGACACGATGCCCTCAATCGGCAACTCGCGAGCCGGATAAATCGGCAGCAGCAACACCTCGTCGGCAGCCGAGAGGGCCTCGGCAAACTCCTCGTAGAGGTCGCGCGTACGCGTATAGAGGTGAGGCTGGAACACAGCCGTCAGGTGACGCTCGGGGAACATCTTTTTGAGCGATGCAATCGTTGCCGAGAGTTCGCGTGGGTGGTGGGCATAGTCGTCCATATAGACCTGCGTCGGAGTATTGACATAGAACTCGAAACGACGCTTCACACCCTCCCACTCGGCCAAAGCCCTACGCAGAGCCTCCTCGTCGAGCGACTTATGCTCCGACTTGGCCGCAAACCAGAATAGTGCCGTTGCAGCCACCGCATTCTCGATATTGATAAGGCCCGGCGTACCGAGACGACAACCCTCGACGGTGCGGTCGGGCAAGACTACGTCGAACGTATAGTGACCACCCTCGACAAGTGTTATGTTGGTTGCATATATATCGCACGGCTCGTCGAGCGAGTAGCGATAGACCTCAATCGCAGGGTTGTTGATTGCAAGTTCGACACCCTGCTTGATTATCAGCGCACCACCGGCCTTGATTTGCGATATAAATTGCGAAAAGGCCTCCTTCACAGCCTCGTGAGTGCCATAGATGTCGAGATGGTCGGCATCGGCCGAGGTCACAACCGCAACATCGGGCGCAAGTCGCAAGAACGAGCGGTCGAACTCATCGGCCTCAACCGTCAGACGACGACCCTCGCCCAAGACGAGATTGCTATCAAAATTCTTCGAGATACCACCCAAGAAGGCACTACCCTCGCCACCTGCGCGCGTATTGAGCCAGGCCGTCAGGGTCGAGGTCGAGGTCTTGCCGTGCGTACCCGCTACGGCCATCACAAACTTACCCTCCGAGAGCAGGCCCAACATCTGCGAACGTTTCAGACACTCGAAGCCCTGCTCGCGAAACATCGTAAATTCGCTATGGTCGGCAGGCACAGCGGGCGTATAGACAACAACCGTATGCTCTCGGTCGAGCATCGACTGCGGAATGAGCGACACATCGTCGTCGTAGTGAACGTCGGCACCCTCGGCCGAGAGTCGGCGCGTAAGTGGCGTCTCGGTGCGGTCGTAGCCAGCCACCTGCCACCCTTCGTGCAGAAAGTATCGGGCGAGTGCGCTCATACCGATACCGCCTATACCGAGAAGATAAATCCTACTCTTTTTCATCGCTCTCCTTACACTGTTTTAGTATCTCATCGACTACGCGGTCGGCCGAGTCGGCAATAGCGAGTTTCGAGATATTTTTCGACAACATTATCAACTCATTCGGATTGGCTATCATACGCAATGCAGTCGAGATACCGCAATCGACAGCCTCCTTGTCGGCAACCATTCGGGCAGCCTTGCGCTCGACCAGAGCCATAGCGTTCTTGGTTTGGTGGTCCTCGGCAACATTTGGCGACGGAACAAAGAGGGTCGGCTTACCTGCCAACGACAACTCCGACACCGTACAGGCACCGCTACGCGAGATAACCACATCGGCCGCAGCATAGGCATAGTCCATACGGTCGATAAATGCACCCTGCCAGATGTTGGCCGTCGGGTACATTTCGAGAAAGGCCTTCATCTCGGCCTCGTAGATGCGGCCCGTCTGCCAAATAACCTGCACGGGAGCCTTACCTCCGAGGGTCATAATCCACGAACGCATCATATTGTTGAGTGTGCGCGTACCGAGCGAACCTCCGACAACAAGCACAACAGGCAGCGAGGCATCGAAGCCATAGTAGGCCAACGCCTCGTCACGCAACGAAGCCTCGGCACTGAACACCGCACGAAGCGGATTACCCGTCTTGACTATCTTGTCGGCCTCGAAGAAGCGCTCCATACCGTCGTATGCAACGCAGACGCTCTTCGCCTTGCGGCCCACAATCTTATTGACCAAACCTGCATAGGAGTTTTGCTCCTGAATAACGGTCGGAACGCCCATACGCTGTGCAACCCACAATATCGGCGCACTTGCATAGCCACCAAAGCCAACCACAACATCGGGCTTAAACTCCTTGATGATGCGACGCGCACGACGCAGGCTGCGGAACAAGAGTATCGGCAACGCGAGATTTTTGAGCGACACACGACGTTGAAGGCCCACAACAGGCAGACCCTCGATTTTGTAGCCGGCCTTTGGCACTGCCGCCATCTCCATCTTGCCGACCGCGCCGACAAAGAGTATCTCGACATCGTCGCCAAGTCGCGCTCGGAGTGCATCGGCAACAGCAATCGCCGGATATATGTGACCACCGGTACCTCCACCGGAGAGAATTATTCGTTTCATAAAAACTACTCCTCTAAATTAGAAACAATTTCACGATTACAAAAGTATGGATTATTCCGCGAACTTCAAAGCATAAAACAAAGAAACGAGTAATAAATTACTCGCTTCGACAAAAGTTCTATCTCATTCGGTTTTATCGACCCCACTTATCGCGGTCGAGCGTACGGTAATTTATCGCCTCCGAGATGTGGAGAGGCGAGATAGCCTCGACCCCTTCGAGGTCGGCAATCGTGCGGGCAACCTTGATGATACGGTCGTAGGCACGAGCCGAGAGGTTGAGTCGCTCCATCGCCCTTTCGAGGAGCGAACGGGCCGAAGCGTCGAGCGGACAGAAGTCGCGCAACATTCGGCTGTTCATCATCGCGTTGGAGTGGATTCCAAGACCCGCAAAACGGCGCGACTGGATTGCACGAGCCGCAATAACCCTCTCGCGGATAGTTGCACTACTCTCCTCCTCGCGCGTTGAGTTTATCTCGTCGATTGGCACAGGGGCAACCTCGATATGCATATCGAGACGGTCGAGCAGCGGGCCCGAGATACGCGAAAAGTAGCGATGTATGGCAAATGGCGCACACGAACACTCCTTGGTCGGGTGGTTGTAGTAGCCACACGGACAAGGGTTCATCGCGGCAATCAACGTAAAGTTGGCAGGATAATCGACACTATATTTTGCTCGCGAAATGGTTATGGTCTTATCTTCGAGCGGTTGGCCCAACACCTCCAACACGTTGCGACCAAATTCGGGAAGTTCGTCGAGAAACAGCACTCCGTTATGCGCAAGGCTCACCTCGCCCGGCTGTGGCGATTGGCCTCCACCGACGAGAGCCACCTGCGACGTGAGGTGGTGCGGTGCGCGGAACGGACGGCAGGTCATCAAACCGCAACGCTCGCCCAACTTACCGGCAACGGAGTGGATTTTGGTCGCCTCGACAGCCTCGTCGAGACTCATAGGCGGAAGAATGGTCGGCAATCGACGTGCAAGCATCGTCTTACCCGAGCCGGGCGCACCAATCATCAGCACATTGTGACCACCTGCGGCGGCAATCTCCAACGCTCGCTTGACATTGGCCTGACCCTTGACGTCGGCAAAATCTTCGGCATAGCGACCCTCGGCCACCACACCCATAGCATCGCTCTGTGCAGGGAGTGTCGGGGCTATGCTGATTGAGCCGTTGAGCAACTCCACAACACGACCAAGCGTCTCTACACCAATAACTTCGACACCCTCGACAATCGCCGCCTCCGACGCATTCTGCTCGGCCACGATTATCCTTCGCAAGCCCTGCTCCTTGGCCATCACCGCGAGGGGCAGCACGCCTCTCACAGCCTTGATTGTACCATCGAGCGACAACTCGCCCACAAACATCGTATCGGCCAACGACTCCTCATCGACCTGCCCCGTTGCAGCGAGTATTCCGACCGCTATCGGCAAGTCGAAGCCCGAACCCTCCTTACGCAGGTCGGCCGGTGCAAGATTGACCACCACCTTGTTGCCAGGCATACGTCGCCCCGTATTGTCGAAAGCCGAGCGGATACGCTGCTCGCTCTCCTTGACAGCATTGTCGGGCAATCCGACCATAAAAAGGCCTATACCGCCACCCGTGATATTCACCTCGACGGTAACCTTTACAGCCTTGATGCCCACAATAGCACCTGCGTAACACTTGACAAACATAGCGGTCTGCGGTTAGTGGTTAGAACGGAGCCTCGGTCTCTATCGGACGGCTACCCGGCACCGAAAACTCGGTCGAGGCCATACCTTGCAGTGCATTACCGCTTGGTGCAAGACCCGACTCGTAGTCGTTGTACTGCTCCTCCTGATACGACGATGTAGGAGCGACAGCATCGAGGTCGGCAAAACGCGCCTGGTTGTTGATAAACTTCAAGCGCACGTCGGTAACCTCTCCGTTACGGTGCTTTGCCAATATGATTTCGGCCATACCCGCCGTCGATTGACCATCTTCGGTCTGGGTAAAACCATAATATTCGGGACGGTGGATAAATGCTACAACGTCGGCATCTTGCTCGATTGCACCCGACTCTCGGAGGTCGCTCAACTGTGGTCGCTTCGAGCCGCCTCGCGACTCGGTCGTACGGTTCAACTGCGAGAGGGCGATAACCGGCACATTCAACTCTTTGGCAATCGCTTTGAGCGTACGCGAGATGAAGGCCACCTCCTGCTCGCGGTTACCGTTATTGCTCTGCATACCGCCCGTCATCAGCTGCAAGTAGTCGATGATGATGAGTTTGATGCCGTTGTGGATATGCAATCGGCGAGCCTTCGAGCGGAACTCGAAGATTGACAACGCCGGCGTATCGTCGATATAGAGTGGCGCAGCACCGAGAGGCTTCACGGCCACTTCGAGGTCCTTCCACTGCTCGGCCGAGAGCTTACCGCTACGCACCAACTTACTGTCGTAGCCCGTCTCCGACACGATAAGTCGCGTCATCAGCTGGGTTGCCGACATCTCCAACGAGAAGAATGCTACGGGGGTATCGTAATTGACCGCCATATTGCGGGCCATCGACAACACGAAAGCCGTCTTACCCATCGACGGACGTGCCGCAACGATGATAAGGTCCGAAGGTTGCCAACCGAGCGTAATGTTATCGAGCGCATTGAAGCCCGAGCAGACACCGCTGTAACGCGAGTCGTTTTTGCCCGCCTCCTCGATTTGGAGCAACGTACGGCGAAGAATATCTGACGAGTTTTGCACCGAACGCTTAACGTGACCCTCGGTAATCTTCAAAATCTCCGACTCGGCAAAACCGATAAGTTCGGTCACGTCGGTCGCACTATCATACGAACGTTTTTGAATCTCGATTGCCGAACGAATCAACTCGCGCTGCACAAACTTCTGGGCGATAATTCGCGAGTGGTGCTCGATGTTGGCCGCCGAGCCGACACGCTGGGTCAGCTTTGCGAGGTATGTTGCACCACCGACCTTCGTCAGTTCGCGCTTCGATTTCAGGCGCTCGGTGACGGTATAGAGGTCGATTGGTTTGCGGTTCTGCGACAATTCGTCGATTGCACGATAGATAAGGCGATGCTCTTCGGTATAGAATGCCGACTCGGCAATATACTCCTGTACGGTCGTTATCGAATCCTCTTCGAGCATCAGCGCACCGAGGACAGCCTCCTCCAATTCGAGTGCCTGTGGCGGAATCGAGCCGGCCTCGACCACATCGGACGTAAGCGCCTTGTAGCTCTCCTTATTGCGTTGCGATTGTTGAAACTCCTTTGCCATTTTGGGGTTGAAATCAAAAATTGTTAAATCCGAGAAACAAAAGTAGAAAATTTTCGCACACCGACCAAACCTCGCCACCCAACAAAATCGCCCAAAATGTTAAAAACCGTGTTTATAACACGAATAAGTGAGCGGTAAGTGCGCCACAACGCTGTCGAAAGATGTTTATAAATAGTTAGTCGTTGCCGAACATTCGGTGCGAAATTGCGAGTGCGGCAACACTTATCTCCACATCGCCATCGCAAGCGGCAAATATCGCTTCGGCACACGAAATCACGGTCGCTCCCGTCGTAAAGACATCATCGACCAGCAAGATGTGGCGGCCACGCAGACGCTCGGGGTGGGTCACCTTGAAGATGCCCGCAACATTATCCCAACGCTCGTTGCGACCCTTCAACGCCTGACTCGGATTGTTGCGCACACGCTTCACAGCCCCAAAATCGCGAGGGATACGGGCCGCACGACTTATACCGGTGGCAACACTCTCCGATTGGTTGTAACTACGCTTCATACGCTTAACCCAATGCAGCGGCACAGGCACAATGACATCGACGCCCTCCAATGCGTTGGCGTGGCAAAGTTCGTGGCCATACCACTTTCCGAGCCTCTCGGCAATAGGCCAATGGCCTTTGTATTTGAAGAGGTGGATAAGGTGGCGCCAACGGCTCTGGTCGATAAACCACAAGAAGGCCGAGGCTCGCCGAATGGGAACAAGACCCCAGAAGCGCTGCACCATAGGATTGTTGTCGTTCAACCAAAAGTTGGTCAGAGGGGCCTCGTAGCGGCATTGCGTACAGACAAACATCTCGCCCTCGCGAAGCAACTCTCCACACACGGGGCAATAGGGTGCTGTCATAAGTTTCCAGACAGCCGTCAGGGTTTTAGAGAATATCGACATCGCAGATTATTGTAACTTGTCGATATTGCGACACGGCACGAATTTGAGCCACCTCGTCGCGGATTATCGAGCGGGCGCGAGCAGCCGATGCCGACGCCTCGATTTAACCATAATCTCGACAATATATTGCTGGCGAATGCGGTCGATAAGCGGAGCGGCAGGGCCGACAACTCGCGACGAAAATCGCTCGCGAAGGCGACGCCCAAGAGCCTCCGATGCGGCGACAAGGCGCTCGGCCACACTATCGCGCAACGTGATGCGTATCAGACGACTATATGGCGGATAGGAGAACATCTTGCGCTCGGCAAGCAACGTGGCTGCCATCTGCTCGTAGCACGCCTCGTCGAGCATCGCAAAGAGTGGGTGCGACGGCTCGGCTGTCTGCACGACCACCTCGCCACGAGCATTGCGACGACCAGCTCGGCCTGCAATCTGCACGATGGTCTGCCAAGCACGCTCGGCAGCTCTGAAATCGGGCGCATTGAGCAGGTTGTCGGCATTGAGGATACCGATTAGGGTAACGCCATCGAAATCAAGACCTTTGGATATGATTTGAGTACCGATAAGTATGTCGGCTTCACGAGCGGCAAAGGCCGAAATTATACGATTATATGCGCCATCGGAGGTTGCCGTATCGCCATCGAGACGCAACACTCGCGCCGACGGGAACAACTCGCCCACGACCTCCTCGATACGCTCCGTACCAAAGCCCATAGGCCTCACCTCGGCCCTACGACAAGCCGGACAACGGCTCGGAGTCGGGGATTTGTAGCCGCAATAGTGGCACTGCATCACACCTCCCGCACGATGCTGCGTAAGCGACACGTTGCAGTGGGGACAGCGTGCCGTCCAACCACACTCGGGGCACTCGACATAGGGGGCATATCCTCGCCTGTTTTGGAACAACATAACCTGCTCGCCACACTCCAAACGTTCGGCAATCTTGTCGAGCAAGACCTTGTTGAAATGGCTCTTGCGCTCGCCTCGTTTTACGGCCCTGATGGTATCGGATATGATTATCCGAGGTGGTTGCGCCTCGCCATAACGAGCCGACAACGAGACACTTGCATATTTCCCAGACAGCACATTGGCATAGCTCTCGATTGATGGCGTCGCACTGCCCATCACGCACTTTGCTCCGTGCATCGCAGCGAGCATAATAGCCGAATCGCGACCATTGTATCGAGGCGACGGCTCGGTCTGCTTGTAACTCGCGTCGTGCTCCTCGTCGATAACCACCAAGCCGAGTCGCTCGAATGGCAAAAAGAGGGCCGAGCGAGGACCAACGACGAGGTTGCCCGAAGGCGAACGCAGAACGTCCATATATGTATGGGTGCGACGCGAAGGCGTCAGGCGCGAATGGTATGAGGTCACACGTTTGCCAAACATCTGGCGCAGACGTGCCACGAGTTGGGTCGTAAGCGATATTTCGGGGACCAAAAACAGCACATCTTCGCCTCGATTAAGCGTCTCGGCCATCAGGTGGGCATAGATTTCGGTCTTACCCGAACTTGTCACGCCGTGCAGAAGTGCCGTATTGTGGGTTTGCAAAGCCTCGCGCAGAGCGCCGAGAGCCTCGGTTTGTGGCTCCGAGAGCAGAGGCAATGCCGGCTCTTCGATAGGTGGCAACGATGGTTGTGCCTCGCGCTCAAAGGTCGTCACAACACCCATTTTGACCAACGCCGCAATGGTCGCAGCATCGGCATCGACCACCGAGCGCGGTAACTCTCCACCACCCTCGCGCAACTGCTCTACGACGGCCCTGCGTCGTGGTGCGCGACCGAGCGACTTGGCCACAGCCTCGTCGTCGAGACGGCTGCTCTCCAAGCGAAGCATACGCTCCTGCTCGGGCATATAGGGGCGAAATTCGTCGGAGGTTCGGGCGTGGGGTTTGATTGTCGAGGGGAGTGCAATACGCATAACCTCGCCGATATGACACATATAGTAGTCGGCCAACCACTGCCAAAACTTAATCTGCAACGACGAGAGCAGAGGTCGCTCATAGAGTCGCTCGATGATTGGCTTGGCCTCGCCTCGCGCAGGAGGCGTATTGTGAAGACGCAAAACTATGCCCGTATAGACTGCTCGTGCGCCAAACTGCACAGCCACAGCGTCGCCCTCCGAGAGCGACTCTATCGCCCCGACAGCAAACGTATAGGCAGGTTGAGCCAGCGGCAGTATTATGTCGGCATAGCGATATTGCATAGCGATATGAGGTATGATTTGATGCGCCAAGCGGTGTGACGCAGACGGCTATATCTTGTTCAGCGCATCGAAGCCCTTGCCATAGACACCCATAACCGAGCCTACCGTAATAAAGGCCTCGGGGTCTACCTCCTTGACAATCTTCAAGACCATCGGAGTATCGCGCTTACGACACACAACCATCACGATATTGTGTTCGACCTTCGAGTACCAACCCGTAGCACCAAGCACGGTTGCTCCTCGGTGAGCGTTGTTGTTCATCGCATCGGCCATAGCCTTGTAGTCCTTCGACACAATCATAATCTGGTTTGACTGCTGGTTACCCGTCATCAGCGAATCGACCGTATAGCCAAGCACAACGGTCAGCACAAAACCATAGATTACACCCTGTATACCGATACCGGCCTCGTCGGGCAACAGAAGTGCCGAGCCGATAATTATCGAGTCGATGGAGCGGACAATCTTACCATAGGATACGGTGCGATATTTGTTGATAATCATCGCCACAATATCGACACCGCCCGTCGAGCCACCCTGCGAGAAGCAGATTGCCACACCGACACCCGAGAATATACCGCCGATAATGGTCGAGAGCAGACGGTCGTTGAGATTGAATATATCCATAATCGTACCGTCGGGCAGGGTAAATATCTCCTGCAAGACATACATCGCAACCGACAAAATACAGATACAGTAGATGGTCTTTATACCGAACTTCCAACCCACGATAAAGCCGGCGATAAGGAGCAGTATGGCATTGACAATAAAGACCATAACACCGACGCTAACAGTCTGACCCGTAGCATAGTAAATGAGCAACGAAAGGCCTGTTGCACCACCGCCCACACACTTTGCAGGCATAATCCAACCAATCCAACCGAATGCATAGCAGCACATACCGAATGTCATCAGCAGATACTCTTTGACGACGGTCAGGATACCGGGTTTACCAATGGTTACCATATCTCAAATTAGATTTTTATTCCGCAAAGTTAGCAAAAAATCTTATTCGCCGAACAACTCGCCCTGAAATTGATGTCTCTCGCGCAATCGTTTTTCGAGCATACTCCAAAGCGTTTCGTTGCGAATCAGCCCCCAATTTCGACCATAGTGGTAGCGCGGCGGGGCTTCGCTCGCAAATCGTTCGACAACAATATCGGGGCGCAGACGGCGCATAATCTCGACCATAAGGTCGATATACTCCTCGACCTCCCAAAAACGGAACTGCGAAGGGTCGCGGTCGTAGTCATCGGCCATCGTCGTTGCGCGAAAGACCTGCAACTGATGAAATTTGACCGAGGTGAGCGGCAACGAATTTATCGTCGCAACCTGGGCCAGAATCTCCTCGTCGCTCTCGCCCGGCAGACCGAGTATAAAGTGCGCCCCCGTATGGATTCCGCGCTCGGCCGTCATCTCGACAGCTCGGCGAGCCGTCGCAAAGTCGTGACCACGATTGATGCGTTGCAGCGTGCGGTCAAAGGTCGATTCTATACCATATTCGAGTGCAACATAGCGACTCTCGGCCAGCGATGCAAAGTAGTCGAGTTTCGCCTCATCGACACAATCGGGGCGCGTACCGACCACAATACCCGCCACCAACGGGTGGGCCATAGCCTCGTCGTAGAGCCGACGCAGATGGTCGAGTGGCGCATAGGTATTGGAGAAGGATTGAAAATAGGCCAAATATCGACTTGCCGAACGGTAGCGACGCTGATGAAACTCAACGCCCTCGTCGATTTGTTGCGTGATGCTCTTTTCGGGCTGGCAATACGATGGCGTAAAGGCGGCATTGTTGCAGAAGGTGCAACCGCCCGTCGAAATCGAACCGTCGCGATTGGGGCAGGTGAAACCCGCATTGATGGTCACCTTCTGTACTCGGCTGCCAAAGAGTCGGCGAAAGTATGCCGAGTAACTGTTGTATGGTCTATCGTCGCCCCACTGATACATAGGGCAAAAGTAGTAAATATTAGTAAGCAATGTGCAACTTTTGGCGAAAACCGCACCTTTTATCTCCAAAAACCACCCCTTTTTGCGCGGAATTTGCCCTACAAAGTAGGGACAAATAGGTTTTTTTGATAATTTTTTCTATTTTTGCAGAAAAGCAACAAGAATTTTCACCGTAAACAAAACCATTATGGAGAAAAAGATTGAAATCAACTATTGGCACTATGCGTCACTCGACGAGTTGCCGGCCGCCGACCGTGCTTTGGTCGATGAGGCAGAGAAGGCTTTGAAGAAGGCCTATCCAAAATATTCGAATTTCAGCGTGGGCGCAGCCGTGCGTCTGCGTAGCGGAGCGATACTCCACGGAGCCAACAGCGAGAGCGAAGTCTTCCCTTCGGGAATGTGTGCCGAGCGCTCGGTCCTCTACTACGCCGAAGCCAACCACGCCGACGACCCTATCGAGGCTCTGGCCATAGCGTCAAACCCATCGTTGCGCGAGTGCTATCCGTGTGGCGGTTGCCGTCAGGTGATACTCGACGTACAGCGTCGTCAGGGTCTCCCTATGCGAATCATTATGAGCGGTGGCGGCACAGCCTCGATTATCGACAATGCCGAGCATCTGCTACCATTTACATTCCAACTCTGATATGTTCAACCCAAACGAAGATATACTCTACGAGGACAACCATCTGTTGGTAGTCAATAAGCGTTGTGGCGACTTGGTACAACCCGACCCAAGTGGCTCGACTGCGCTCGAAAACGAAATCAAGGCCTTTATCAAGGTGCGCGACAACAAGCCGTTCGACGTCTTTCTGGGCGTTGTGCATCGCATCGACCGCCCCGTAAGTGGCGCGGTACTCTTTGCCAAGACCTCGAAGGCGCTGGTGCGCCTCAACGAGATGTTGCGTCGTGGCGAGATGCACAAACGCTATTGGGCCATCGTCGAGAACCGACCCGAAGTCGAGGAGGGTGAACTCACGCACTATATTCTCCGTGACGGCCGAAGCAACCGCTCGTTCTGCTACGCCTCGCCAAAGCCCGAAGCGAAGCTCGCACGTCTGCGCTACAAGGTGCTGGGGTGCAGCGACCGCTATACGCTCGTCGAGGTTGAGTTGCTGACGGGTCGTCACCACCAAATTCGCGCCCAACTCTCGAAGATTGGCTGCCCGATAAAGGGCGATTTGAAATATGGCGCAAAGCGTTCGAACGCAGGAGGCGGCATCTCGCTCCATTCGCGTTCGGTCGGCTTTGAGCACCCCGTACGTCGCGAGCCTGTGGAGGTTGTGGCGAGCGTACCGAGTGGCGACAATCTGTGGCAATACTTTGCCCAAGCAATCGAGTAGCGATGAGGGCGGTAATCCAAAGAGTCAGCCGATGCGAAGTACGCATCGAGGGCGAGAGTGTCGGCAAGATTGGCCACGGAGTGTTGGTCCTGCTCGGAGTCGAGGCGGCCGATACAGCCGAGGATATTGAGTGGCTCGTGGGCAAGATTTCGCGCCTACGCATATTCGATGACGAGGCGGGGGTGATGAATCTCGACATCAACCAGGTGGGAGGCGATGCAATGGTCGTAAGTCAATTTACGCTCTACGCCTCGACACGCAAGGGCAACCGCCCGTCATATATTCGCTCTGCCCCCGAGCCGATTTCGCGCCCGATGTACGAAGCCTTCGTAGCCCGATTGGAGGAGGCGCTGGGTCGCAAGGTGCCGACGGGTCGCTTTGGAGCCGATATGCAGGTCGAGTTGATAAACGACGGCCCCGTAACCATCTGCATCGACACAAAAAACAGAGAATAATAACCAAAACAACCAACTAATAATGAAAAAACTATCGGTACTGACCATCGCGCTTCTGTCGCTCTTCGTTGCCAGAGAGGTGCGCGCGTGGAACAACATCGGCCACGCATCTATCGCCTGCATTGCCGAGCGTCATCTGACCCCCGAAGCACGCGAGCGTTATCAAGCCTATCTCAAACACACGATGGCCTACCACGCTTCGTGGATGGACTATTGGCGCAACTGCCCCGGCTTCGAGGAGACAAACTATTGGCACGGAGTCGTAGTCGATGCACACAACAACCAAATCAAGGGCGACACCCGCAACGCAGCCTACCAAATCAAACGTATCTGCAAGAAGATGCGCAAGTATCATCGTCTCAAAGACTCGATTGTCTGCGACAACATCAAGTATCTGGTCCATATGGTCGGCGATATGCACTGCCCCGTACACGTCAAATACAACAGCGAGCCTCAATACAAACAGCGTTCGATTCTGCGCAAGGGCAAGAAGTTGGGTTTCCACGCCTTCTGGGATAGCGCAATCGGCTATTACAACAAGGGTATGACCTGCGACGCCATAGCCGAGAAGTACGACACGTTGAGCGACGAGGAGATTGCAGCCATCTGTGCCGGCACACCAGACGATTGGAACAGAGTCAATGCCGAGGAGATGCGCGAAATCTACTCTCTTATCAAGATGGGTGGCAACGAGGAGGATATACCCGAGGAGAACCACAAGCGTATGAAGGAGATTGCGATGCTCCAAATGCTTCGTGGAGGCTACCGACTCGCACACGTTATGAATACAATTTTCAGCAAATAGGAGGAGCGACAATGAAACGATATATAATAGTCTTTATGGCACTCGTCTGCTGTTCGACGAGCGCATTTGCTTGGAACAAGTTTGGCCAGCAATGTATTGCAGCCTTTGCCGAGCGCAACCTTACACCTGCGGCCAAAGAGCAGACCTCGAAGATTCTCGGTGGCGACCTCGTGTCGAACGCCTGGTGGTTGCAGACCATCACCAAAGAGCCTGCGCAGAAACATACGGGCGCGTGGCATTTTATCACCGTCACCAGCGACTTGAAGTCGATGACCACCTCGGAGCGCGATGGTGTGGTGCAGATTGAGCGTTGTGCCGCGATTTTGCGCAACCGTGCCGAGCATAGCGACTCGACGGTCGTTGCAACACTCAAAACTCTTATCCACCTCGTGGGCGATATGCACAACATCTCGCACGTCCGCATCGAGAGCCAACCACTTTCGCGCAAAAACTTCTCGATTGCTATGTCGAACGGCAAACTCGGTAACAAAGAGGAGACGACCCCTATCTCTTGGCGACGTTTTTGGGAGGCATCGCTTGTTGGTCGTCGAGGAAGTTTCTCGCCCGAGCACTATGCACTCGACCTCTCGCTCGCACACGCCGACGACAAGGCCAACTTCGAGAGTGGCGACCCTCGCCATTGGGCAGCCGATATGGGCCGACTCTGCAATCCGCTCTACGAGTGGGCAGGGCCAAACTGCTATCTGTCGCGCGAACACAACAACCGCCTCGAACTAATCAACGACAAGTGTATGGCTCGCGCCGGCTACCGTCTTGCGGCACTGCTCAACGACATCTTCAAATAGGAAAGAGAATGAGAAACTTTGCCAAGTCGCTATTATTGGCCTCGTTGCTCCTGTTTGTCGCGTGCGACAGTACCGAACATAGCGGAGAGGAGGAGGGTGTAAAGCTCAACTCCATAAAGATAGTACCAAAGGGAGCATCGATAAAGGTCGGCGAGAGCGTTCGCCTGACGGTCGAGAGCGACCCTCACTACGAAGGACTTGTCGGCGTATGGACTTCGTCCAACGAACAGGTGGCGACGGTCGATGCCAACGGCACAGTGACGGGCAAAAGCGTAGGCTTCTCGCAGATTACCTGCCGATGCTATGGCCAATACACAGCCCAGGCTCTTGTGCAGGTTGTAACCGATATACCCGAGCCGAAGCCCGAACCCGAGCCGAAGCCCGAACCGATATATCTCAACAGTCCGCTTTGCGAGGAGATGATATTTTCGAGTCGCCAACTCGTCTATATCGGAACGGTTATGCAGTGCTTCGACTTCTACGACCCCTCGGAGAACGGATATATCTACTTCACGCAGTGTGCCGGCGATACCGCAACGGGCAATAAGTGGTTGGTCGTTGTAAGCCGTGTGAAACGTGGTGCCTATGGCGATAAGACGCGTAGTGGCGATGCTATGTATCTGCGCTGGGTGGGTCACGGCACGATACTCTGCGTCGAGAAGGCCACCGATGGCGGCGAGGACTTTATCTGGGTCAATACCAACGGCTCGCTCTCGGGCACGAACTACACCAATACCAAAACCTTTGCCCGTATGCGATTTGAGCCTGGCGCAACCTACGAGCACTATGCCGGCGAGCAGTTCTATATCGACCGATATAAGGATAGTTCGGGCAAGTCGTGGACACTCGGCGGCGTACAGGTGAGCATCGACTTCAACAATCGCCGTATGTTGGTCTATGGAGGCTCGGGCAATACGCGACACCTTATAATATATAGCCTCGACGAGGCTTTGGCTCTCAAAGAGCAATCGGTGTCGGTCACCTGCACTTGGGGTGGCGAGGCCAATACCAACACGACCAAGCAGACCAAGAGCTACTCAATCAAGGCACGCGTGCTTGACAACCTGACGCCATTGAGTTCGTTCTACATCACCGCGAGTCAGAATTCGGGCCAATACGACAAACTCTTCTCGATGAGCTTCCAGGGCTGCGACCTCGATGGCGACCGCGTCTATTGGTACGAGGGTATCCCCGTTGAGTCGAAGACAGGCAGCGGCATCTACGACCTTTCGCAAGCCTATGTCGAGGTCTTCGACCTCAAAGGCAATCGCGTAAGACCGCGCACACGCGTTGCGGCAGTCTCCGATTTCGAGGGTCTGCGACGACTGCTCAACCTCCACGAGAACTGTTATAGCGAGGCCGAGGGCATACAGTTTATCAACGGCAAACTCTATGTCGGCATCACAACCCATATCGCCGGCGCAACAACAAAAAACCGACTCTCGACCATCTTGCAGTACGACCTCGAATAACGACCAAGAGCCTGATTAAAGAGGCTCTGGGTAGGCTGGGGTTTGCTGGGTAGACTGGGTAGACTGGGTAAATTGGGTAGTTTGGGTAGTTTATTTTTTCAGGCTACCCAATCTACCCATTCTACTCATTATACCCATTCTACCCCTACCAACTCTCTCGCATCCTCGCCTCGAACGGTTGCCGCAGGTTTGAGCAGTGCAAGCAGAGAGAATGTGCAGAAGAACCGAAGGTTGGGAAGATTGGTTGAGAATAAATGCCAAACTCGTTTGAGCAGATATTTCTCAAACAATGTTCCAAAGTTGCGTAGCAACTCTGCACATTCGATAAGCGCAGACTACATTGCCACACCGCCACAAGCCGACCGAGTCCCTTTATCCGCACAAACTTTATTCACAGCACCCTGATACCCACCATAAAGCCTCCCTTTTCCAAAGGGAGGTTTGGAGGGAATGTCAATATAATTGCGGAGTCTCCGCACAAGAAAAATAGAGCAATCCGATGGACTGCTCTATTTTTGAAGTGCGGATAAAGGGACTCGAACCCCCACGCCTCTCGGCATCAGATCCTAAGTCTGACGTGGCTACCAATTACACCATATCCGCATTAGGATAGCGCAAAGGTACGCATTTTTTTATAATTATCAATCTTGTGCAACGCTTTTCGCAAAAAATCGTAAATTTGCGCTATAATTTACTATTTTGTTATGTCGCAACTCGTAACCCTAACCCTATCGCCACGTCAGGCGGCCGACAGCGCATCGCACGCACGCCTTGTAGCCCGCACGCTACGCATCAACGAGAGTGATATTGCACTCCTGCGCATCGTCAAGCGGTCGGTTGATGCGCGTCGAGGGGCGTTGAAGGTCAATCTCACGCTCGAAGCCTTTATCGACAACGAGCCACAGCCCGATGCTCTGAACTTTGACTATCCGTCGGTTGTGGGGCGTGACGAGGTTGTGGTTATCGGCGCGGGCCCTGCGGGTCTGTTTGCGGCTTTGCGACTTATCGAGTGCGGTTTGCGTCCTATACTCTTTGAGCGTGGCAAGGACGTTGTCGAGCGTGGCAAGGATATAGCCCAAATCCAGCGCAACAAGGCCATCGACCCCGACTCAAACTACGCCTTTGGCGAGGGTGGCGCGGGAACATTCTCCGATGGCAAACTCTTCACGCGCAGCAAGAAACGTGGCGACTACAACCGCGCACTCCAACGTCTGGTCTTTCACGGCGCTTCGGAGGCCATTCTCTACGAGGCTCACCCCCATATCGGCTCCGACCGACTGCCTCGCATCATCGCCGACATACGTCGTCAGATTGTGGAGTGCGGTGGCGAGATTCACTTCTCGACACGCATCACGGGTCTGCGCGTGCGCGATGGCCGCATAACGGGTGTCGAGGCGGGTGATGAGCGCATCGATGCTCGCGCCGTTGTGCTTGCTACGGGTCACTCGGCCCGCGATGTGTACGAAATGCTCAATGCCTCGGGCGTACGCTTGGAGGCCAAACCTTTTGCTATGGGCGTACGCATCGAACACCCACAGGCGCTTATCGACCGCATACAATACCACAACTCGGCGGATATGGAGTATCTGCCGGCAGCGTCGTACTCACTCGTGCAGCAGGTTGGTGGAAGGGGTGTCTACTCGTTCTGTATGTGTCCGGGAGGCTTTATTGTGCCAGCTATGACCGATGCTTCGGAGTCGGTGGTAAATGGTATGTCGCCATCGCACCGCAACTCTCCATTTGCCAACTCGGGCTTCGTCACCGAGATTCGCCTCGACGACTTTGCCCACCTCACCGATAAATATGGCGCTCTTGCAGGTCTTGCGTTCCAGCGCCAACTCGAACAGATGGCCCGTGCCGAGTCCGAGGGCCGACAGACCGCTCCTGCACAACGCGTTGGTGATTTTGTTGCAGGTCGCGCCTCTGCTTCGCTACCCCGCTGCTCCTACGTTCCGGGCATCGTGCCGTCGCGCCTCGACGAGTGGCTGCCACAATTTATGGGTTCGCGTCTGCGCGAGGCTATCCGACTCTTCGACCGCCGTATGCACGGCTACCTTACAAACGAGGCTGTGGTCGTCGGTGTCGAATCGCGCACCTCAACCCCCGTGCGTATTCCGCGCGACCGCGATACACTGATGCACCCCGAGGTCGAGGGTCTCTTCCCTTCGGGCGAGGGCGCAGGCTATGCGGGCGGCATTATCTCGGCCGCACTCGACGGAGAACGCATTGCCGAGGCCGTTGTGAGGTATTTTGGAGATTAGAGAAAATTTTAGGCTGGGTTTTGCTGGGGAGGCTGGGTTCTGCTGGGTAGATTGGGTAGTTTATTTTTCAGGCTACTCAATCTACCCCATTTTACCAGCGATTACGTTCCCGTCTTGCCTTCTTCTTGGCAGCCTTTGCTTCGGCCTCGGCAATGGTAACCATACGCATAGAGCCCAGGTCGATGCGCGGTTGGTCGATTTCGACCTCCATACGATACTGCTCATAGCCCTCGGCGTCGATTGTCAGCAGGTAGCCGCCCTCGGGTACAGTGAATTGGAAGCCTTCGGGGGTTACGCGGGTTGTATATTTTACCGACTTATCCCACTCATAGGTGAGGGTAGCAATCGCACCCACAACGGGTTCGGTAGCCTTCTTGGCGGCTGGATAACCTGTTAGCGAACAGAGGTTCTGGGCCGAAACGACACCCGCAACAGCGAGCGCAACGACCAATGTCAAAATCTTTTTCATAACTCTATTATTTTGGTTCAAAGTTAATAAATTTCCATATAAAAGAGCTTTTTGGCACCCGAAAGTTAAACTCGATGGTCGATTCTTCAAAAAAAATAGTATCTTTGGTGTAGAATTTAACCATTAAAACTTAATCGATATGAAACAAATCCTTCGAAAAGTCGTTTTGTGCTGCGTAGCATTGGCTGCGGTTGCCCCTATGGCATTGGCACAACTCGAAAAAGACCACACGATTCAGTTCTTCGCCCATCGTGGCAGCCGTTTCGAGTATCCCGACAACGAAAATACGATGCTCGCCTTCCGCGAGTCGTATAAGCGTGGCGCTCGCGGCTTCGAGACCGACGTGCGTATGACCAAAGATGGCGACTTGATTTTGAGCCACGACGAGTCGCTCTATCGCACCTGCGGCGTAGACCTCCAAACCGAGGACCTCACGACTGCCGAGTGTCTGAAAATCAAGACCAAGGGTGGCGAACCTTTGGCTCTGTGTCAGGAGTTGGCCGACTTCTTGGCCGACAAGGAGGGTATGTATGTCGAGTGGGAGATTAAGACCATCAAGGAGCTCTACACCCAAGCGATGCTCGACGACCTCTGCGACAAACTCTACAAGATGGCTATGGCCAACAAACCTGCATCGTCGGAATATCTCTTCCCGTCGTTCGATAAGCGTGCATTGCGCACTATGAAGCGCCTGCATCCCGATGCCGAGTTGATGTTGCTCAAAGACCACCACTGCACCCCTGCAATCCTTATGGAGGCCTACGAGATGGGCATCAAGCGCGTTGGCTGCCGTATGGACGGCACGACCCGCAAGACCGTAAAGCTCGGCCATAAGCTCGGTATGATTGTATCGCTCTGGCCGGGTGGCACAAAGGAGGACTTCTTCCTCGGTGCGGCTCTCGGTTGCGACGCTATGTGCTGCGACCGCTTCTTCGAGGTTGGCGAGTGGGCCAAGAAGAACCTTCCGTTTATCAAACTCAAAGGTATAGAGTATAAGAAGTAGTCGGACAAGAGTCCAACTACCAGGACAATATAAGGCTGTTCCCACAAGGAGCAGCCTTGTTTGTTTTTTTTGGAGTGGGGAGAGTGGGAAGGGTGAGTAGATTGAGTAGACTGAGTAGATTGAGTAGATTGGGGAATTATAGGCTCCCCAGCCTACCCATTCTACCCAGCCTACCCAGCCTACCCAGCCTACCCAGCCTACCCAGCCTACCCCCCCCAACCCCACAAACAAGTTTGTGTGGCTGTGGGGCTACCAGGATTGGCTACTGCGCTCGCCGTTGCTCGCTCCGCTTAACGCCCATCCTGGGGCGCCGCTAACATTGGCAAACTACACTCCGCAAGAAGTTGATAAATCAACTACTCTTGTTTTATACCCCCCTACCCCACAAACAAGTTTGCGTGGCTGTGGGGTATAAAACAAGAAGATGCCGCTTTGCGACATCTTCTTGCTGCGTTTGTTTGAGTTGGGCTACCAGGATTCGAACCTAGAATGACAGGACCAGAATCTGTAGTGTTACCATTACACCATAGCCCAATGTTGTTTTGCGAGTGCAAAAGTAGAATATATTTTTTCTTTTTCAAAGGATTTTCACAAAAAAGTGCTATTTTTGTTGAAGTTTTGTGTTGATTACTGTCCGATAACAATATTAAACAACTATAACTATGGGTATAAAATTACGTTTGACGGCTATGAACTTCTTGCAGTTCGCCGTATGGGGTTCGTACCTCACTTGTATCGGTAATTTCCTCGGCAGAGTGGGTCTGGGCGGTGAAATTTCGTGGTTCTATGTGGTGCAGGGCATTGTCTCCATCTTTATGCCGGCCATCGTCGGAGCAATTGCCGATAAGTTTGTTCAGCCACAGCGTATGCTCGGCATCTCACACCTGATTGCGGGTGGTCTGATGTTGGCTGCCGGTATCTATGCACAACAGATGGGACAATCGATTGAGTTCGCACCATTTTTTGCAATCTACACGTTGAGCGTCGCATTCTATATGCCGACCCTCGCATTGTCGAACACGGTGGCTTTCTCGATTCTTTCGCGCCACGGCTTCGATACGGTTAAAGATTTCCCACCAATTCGCGTATTTGGCACTATCGGCTTTATCGCGGCAATGTGGTTTGTCAATTTCGCCAAGTTTGGTATGGAGGAGCCATTCCAATTTACCTATATGCAACTCGTAACATCGGGTCTGCTCGGTATCCTGCTCGCTATCTACTCGTTCACATTGCCTTCGTGTCCGCTCGTGAAGGGCGACGCACAGAGCAAGAAGTCGCTGGTACAACGACTTGGCCTCGACGCTTTTGTGCTGTTCAAGCAGAAGAAGATGGCCCTCTTCTTTATCTTCTCGATGTTGCTCGGCGTGTCGTTGCAGATTACCAACGGCTTTGCCGGCCCTTATATCAACTCGTTTGCAGCCGTGTCGGATAGTTGGTTTACAAAGAACCCTACGTTGCTCACCTCGCTGTCGCAGGCTTCGGAGGCGTTATGTATCCTGCTTATTCCGTTCTGCCTCAAACGCTTCGGTATCAAGAAGGTGATGCTTATCGCTATGTTTGCGTGGGTTTTGCGCTTCGGCTTCTTCGGCGTCGGCTCGACCGAGACTGTTGTAGGCCTGATAGCACTCTTTGCCTCGATGATTGTCTATGGCGTGGCATTCGACTTCTTCAACGTGTCGGGCGCGCTCTTTGTCGAGCGTGAGTCCGACAAGAGTATGCAGGCTTCGGCACAAGGTCTGTTTATGCTGATGACCAACGGTATAGGTGCTTCGGTCGGTACTTGGCTCGCAGGTAAGGTCGTAAACCACTTCTGCGCTTGGAACACCGAGGGTTTCTTCGTAGCCAAAGAGGGCGTCGAGGGCGGTTGGCCTGCGGTTTGGGGCATCTTCGCAGCCTATGCGTTGGTTGTTGCGCTGATGTTTGCCATCGTGTTTAAGTATAAGCACACACCTGCAAAATAGTTTTGAGGCGGCCCACCGTCGCTCCTCGTATAACACAAAGGACTGCACACAGAGTGTAGTCCTCTTGTTTTTTTTGGGGGAGGGGTAGGGAGAATGGGCAGATTGGGTAGATTGAGTAGATTGGGCAGATTGGGCAGATTGGGAAATTATAGGCTACCCAGCACAACCCAGCCTACCCAGCCTACCCAAACTACCCAAGCTACCCAGCACAAAAAAAAGCACTTCCTGTCAGAAGTGCTTTCGAGGTCTGAAGCGGATTCGAAGGTCGAGCCAAAGGCTCGTCCTCGCGCGAATACCTTATTAGCGAAGGCCGAAGGCCAAGCATCAATATACTCTATTCGCGCAACCGCCACCAAAAGGTGAGCAATCGATACTGTCCACTCGCTTTTGTGGGTTGTGCCGCTTGCGGTGTTGGGCGAGAGGGGTGTTGGGGACTTGTACACAAACACACACCTTTCGCCCAACAAGGAGTCGCAGACTCAACAACCCACAAAAAAAAGCACTTCCTTTCAGAAGTGCTTTCGAGGTCTGAAGCGGATTCGAACCGCTGTACGAGGTTTTGCAGACCTCTGCCTAGCCACTCGGCCATCAGACCAAAATCGTGCTTTCGGGGTGTTTTACCCTTTTAGCGAGTGCAAATATAGAGAGTTTTTATTTCAAAACCAAAAAAAATAGTATCTTTACGGTGGATTTTACCTAAATTTCTCATAAAGAGGTCGAAAAGATGGTTTTTGAAGAGGTTGCTCTTTCGTTTGTTCCCAATCTTGGGTCGCGAGGCGCGATGCACCTTATCGAGTGCTTCGGGTCGGCGCGTGCCATCTACGAGGCCTCGGAGCAACAGCTCATCGAGCAGGCGGAGTTACGGGCCGACATAGCCCGTGCGATTGCGCATCGCGGAGGTTTTGCCGAGGCCGAGCGCGAAATCGCCTACTGCGAGCGACACGGCATTGCGATTGTTGCCGCCACCGACGAGGGCTACTCCGAGAAGTTGCGATTCATAGCCGACCGCCCACATATATTATATATAAAGGGTAACGTCGAGGCTCTTTCGGCCGAGCGCGTTGTGTCGGTTGTCGGCACACGTCGTATGACACCCTACGGGGAGTTGATGTGCAACCGCATTATCGAGGCGGTGGCCAAATACTATCCCGACACCGTTATCGTCAGCGGCCTTGCCTATGGTATCGATGCTGCGGCCCACCGCGCGGCACTTGCTGCGGGTTTGAGGACCGTAGGTGTCGTAGCCAATGCTCTACCATCGGTAACACCTGCGGCCAATCGCGCTTTGGCCGAGGATATGGTGCGCAACGGAGGTGCTATCGTGAGCGAGGTATCGTCGCAGACGCGCCAAAACGGCAACCTCTATATTCCGCGCAACCGCATCGTGGCAGGTCTGTGCGACGGACTTCTTGTTGTTGAGACGCCTCTTTCGGGTGGCTCGATACATACGGCTCACGCGGCCGACGGCTATTCGCGCGAGGTGATGGCTCTGCCGGGTCGTGCGAGCGACATCGCATCGCAAGGTACAAATGCGATGATACGCAACGGCCTTGCCCGACTTGTCACAAGTGGCGAGGAGCTGCTCGAAGTGTTGGGGTGGCCTACCAACCAGATGCCGGAGCGGATTAAGGTCGAGGAGCGCACGTTGAACAGCGCCGAGGAGCAAATCCTGGCACTGCTCGGCACGGCAAGCGATGGCGTGGCACTCGACACAATCATCGAGCGTAGCGGTCTCGGTGCAGGCGTTGTCAGTGCGACACTGCTCGACTTGGAGCTGTCGGGCCTTGTGAGGTCGCTGCCGGGCAAGATTTACGAAAAGTTGAACTAATATGTTGATAGATACCCACTCCCACATCTACGACTCGGCCTTCGATGCCGACCGCGACGAAGCTCTGGCTCGCTGTACCGAGGCCAACGTCGGTCTGCTTTTGTTGCCGGCTATCGACGAGCAGAGCAACGAGGCGATGTTCGAGTTGTGCCGCCACCGAGGCGACCTCGTGCGTCCGATGATGGGTCTGCACCCCACGTCGATAAACGACAATAGCCGTTGGCGCGAGGAGTTGGCCGCAGTTGAGCGCTACTTGGCACAGCCGCCCGAGGGTATCGACCGCTTTGTGGCTGTTGGCGAAATCGGCCTCGACCTCTATTGGAGTCGCGATTTTATGGCCGAGCAGTGCGAAGCCTTTGAGCGACAAATCGAGTTGGCGTTGCACTACGACCTGCCGATTGTCGTCCATACGCGCGATGCGTGGAACGAGGTGTGCGAGGTTGTCGAGCGCTATGCCGACCGAGGTCTGCGCGGAGTCTTTCACGCCTTCTCGGCCGACGTGGCAACCTACGAGCGACTGCGTCACGCGGGCAACTTTCTCTTTGGTATCGGGGGCGTTGTCACCTTCAAAAAGAGTGCGCTTGCCGAGGTTGTGCGCCAGATGTCGCTCGACGATTTGGTGGTCGAGACCGACTGCCCCTATCTGACCCCTGCGCCCCATCGCGGAACGCGCAACGAGTCGTCGTATGTAAGGTTTGTCGCGGCCAAAATAGCCGAACTCAAAGATGTTGATTACGAAACGGTTGTCGCCACAACAACAGCCAATGCAAAACGAATGTTCAGGTTGTAACACTATGAATACAAAAGCCTCTATTCTAATCATTTATACCGGTGGTACTATCGGTATGAAACGCAACGAAAACGGTACGTTGGTGCCATTCGATTTCAACTCCATCGAGCAGGAGTTTCCTGCCGTGCGTCACTTGAACGTCGATATTGGAGTTCATACGATGCCACCTATCGACTCATCGAACGTAACGCCCGAATTTTGGGTCAAACTCGCCCACATAATCCGCGACAACTACGCAGCCTACGACGGCTTTGTCGTACTGCACGGCACCGACACGATGTCGTATACGGCTTCGGCTCTCGGCTTTATGTTCGAGAACCTTGCCAAGCCCGTTGTCTTTACAGGCAGCCAAATCCCGATGGGTATTATGCGTACCGATGGCCGCGAAAACCTTATCACGGCAATCGAAATCGCCGCCGCACGTCGCGATGGCCGACCTCTGGTTCCCGAAGTATCGCTCTACTTCCAAAACCGCCTCTTCCGTGCCAACCGCACCTCGAAGCTCTCGGCCGAGGCGTTGAGCGCCTTCGACTCGCCAAACTGTCCGCCACTTGCCGAAGTGGGTGTCAATATTATGTATAACACGGCCGCCATAATCTATCCAAAAGGGTGGTTTGACGCCGACTACACCGCACCGAACACGCTGATTGTCAAGGACAAAATCGACAACAATGTCGTAGTCCTCAAACTCTTCCCCGGCATCTCGGAGCAGACGCTTCGCTCGGTCTTGTCGCTCGACGGACTGCGCGGTGTGGTACTCGAAACCTTCGGTACGGGTAACGCCCCAACCTCGGAGTGGTTTATCGGTGCGCTGACCGATGCAATCGAGCGCGGAGTCAAGATTGTGAACGTGACACAATGTTCGGGTGGCGCGGTTGCGATGCACCTCTACGAGACGGGACTGCGACTGCAAAATACGGGCGTAATGTGTGGCTACGATATGACGAGCGAGGCTGCCGTGACCAAACTGATGTGGGTACTCGGCAATCACGACTCTTCGGAGGAGATTTCGGCCCTTATGTCGAGGTCGCTTCGCGGAGAATTTAACGGATAGACTTGCGCAAACCAAAAAAAATTTATATATTTCGGACTGATAGATGTTGCATTTTGGCCGTTCGAGAGGGTCGCTGTTGTTACAAATAGCTGTACAACAACTCATTACGACGGTTTTAAGGCTGAATTTGCGCAGCCTTTGTTGTGGTGTCTATCGGTGACAAAAAGGCAAAAAAGACTATAAATAAAGAACTAAAACGAAAAACAATTCAAATTTTTTAACTTATTAAAAACAATTATGAAAAAATTATTTTTGGTTTTGGCAGTTGCTGCTCTGTCGTTCAGCACTGCAATCGCACAGGAGGCTGCAACCGCTGCACCTGTTGAAGAGGCAACCGTAGAGAATGCAGAGGCTGTGGCAACCGAGGCTGTTGCAGCAGAAGAGGCTGTTGAGGCTCTCAACCCAGAGACTCAAATCGCTGGTGACTCGTTGCACTACGTTCTTATGCAGAAGTTCCTCGAAGGTGGTTGGGGTTGGATGCTCCCAATCCTTATCGTGTTGGTACTTGGTTTGGCTATCGCTATCGAGCGTATCCTCTTCCTCGGCCTTTCGACCATCAACACCAAGAAGTTCATCGCCAAAGTAGAGAAGGCTCTCAACGAGGGTGGCATCGAGGCTGCAAAGGCTGTTTGCCGCGACACAAAGGGTCCAATCGCTTCGATTTACTGGCAGGGTCTCGACCGCTACGACCAGGGTTTGGACGCAGTTGAG
>JAGBWT010000097.1 GCA_017629615.1 Alistipes sp.
GACTCCATCACCGTCGCGCCGATACAGACATTGACCGACCGCGAATACCAGGCGATGCGCGACGACTCGATCCGCGTGCTCGAGGCGATCGGCATCGCGACAGGCGGCTCGAACGTGCAGTGGGCCGTCAATCCCAAGACTGGCCGGCGCATCATCATCGAGATGAATCCGCGCGTCTCGCGCTCCTCCGCGCTCGCATCGAAGGCGACAGGCTTCCCGATTGCGAAGATCGCCGCACTTCTAGCAGTTGGCTATACGCTCGACGAGCTGAAGAACGACATCACCGAAGTGACGCCCGCCTGCTTCGAGCCTGCACTCGACTACGTTGTGACCAAGGTAGCCCGCTTCCCATTCGACAAATTCAGCGAAGCAAGCAACGAATTGGGTACACAGATGAAGGCTACGGGCGAGGTTATGAGTATTGGTCGCACCATCGAGGAGAGTTTGCTCAAAGCAATTCGTTCGCTCGAAACGGGCGTATGCCATATCCACAACAAGAAGTTCGATGATATGTCCACGCAGGATATGTTGCAATACATTACCCGCAGCACCGACGACCGCATCTACGCCATCGCCGAGTTGTTGCGTCGTGGCATCGACCGTTCGCTTATCTACGACCGCACAAAAATTGATATGTTCTTCCTCAAAAAGTTCAAGAACATAGTCGAAATGGAGCGCATCGTAGCCGAAAACAGAGGCAACAAGGAGATTTTACTCGAAGCCAAGCGTTTGGGTTTTGGTGACAAGTTTATCGGCCAACTCTGGGGTATGAGCGAATGTGAACTCTTTGAATTGCGCGAAAGTCTCGACGTAAAGCCTGTCTACAAGATGATTGACACCTGTGCAGCCGAATATTCGGCATACGTTCCATACTTCTACTCGACCTACGAGCAGGAGAATGAATCGCCAATCAGCAATCGTCGCAAAATCGTCGTTCTCGGTTCGGGTCCAATCCGTATCGGTCAGGGTGTCGAGTTCGACTATTCGACCGTACACGCTATTTGGGCTATTCGCGAAGCTGGCTACGAGGCTATCATCATCAACAATAACCCAGAGACCGTTTCGACCGACTACACCATCTCCGACAAGCTCTACTTCGAGCCTCTGACAGTCGAGAATGTGATGAACATTATCCGTATGGAGCAACCAGAGGGCGTTATCGTAACACTCGGTGGTCAAACGGCAATCAATCTTGCTAAACCACTCGTACAGATGGGCGTCAAGATTATAGGTACCGACTTGGAGGCTATCGACAAGGCCGAGGACCGCAAACTCTTCGAGGCCATTATGCGCGAGGTTGGTATTCCGCAACCACAAGCCAAAGCCGTAACCGATATCGAAGATGGCGTTCAGGCAGCCGAGCAGATTGGTTATCCGGTACTCGTTCGCCCAAGTTTTGTGCTGGGAGGTCGTGCTATGCAGATTGTCGGCAATGAGCAGGCTCTGCGCCACTATCTGCACAATGCCGTTGAGGTAAATGAGGATTCGCCTGTTTTGGTCGACAAGTATATTATGGGTCGCGAGGCCGAAGTTGATGCTATCTGCGACGGTACCGACGTATTTATTCCTGGCATTATGGAGCACGTCGAGCGCACAGGTATCCACTCGGGCGACTCTATCAGCGTATACCCTTCGTTCAGTTTGAGCGACGAGGTTAAGAAGCAGATGATTGACTACACCGTTCGTCTTGGTAAAGCAATCGGCATCGTTGGCCTTTACAATATCCAATTTATTGTCGATGAGGAGGATAAAGTCTACGTTATCGAGGTCAATCCGCGTTCGTCGCGTACTGTACCATTCCTCTCGAAATCGACCAATATCCCGATGGCGAAGATTGCAACGCGCGTTATGCTCGGTCACTCGCTCAAAGAGCAAGGCTACACCGAGGTCTATCCGGCAGAGCGCAAGCGATTCTTTATTAAGACCCCTGCATTCTCCTTCGCGAAGATTAAGGGTATCGACACATATCTTTCGCCAGAGATGAAATCGACAGGCGAGGCTATCGGCTACGACAACTCGATGACCCGCGCACTCTACAAGTCGTTGCAGGCTTCGGGTATGGAGGTTGTAAACTACGGAACAATCCTCGTAACACTGGCCGACCACGACAAGGAGCGCGCACTGCCTTTGATTCAACGCTTCTACAACCTCGGTTTCAACATCGAGGCGACACGTGGCACTGCCGACTTCTTGCGCGAACACGGTTTGCGTACTCGTAAGTTGAGCAAAATCAACGAGGGTAGCGACGATATTTACCGCTCGCTTGCGCGTGGCCACGTCAATTATGTCATCAACACTATCGACCTCAATCAGCACAACACACGTCTCGACGGTTATGAGATTCGTCGTGCTGCGGTCGAGAACAATGTTACGATATTCACATCGCTCGAAACTGTCAGCGTACTGCTCAACGTCTTGGAAGAGATTACGCTTGGCGTATCGACCATCGATGCCGACTGCGAAACAAAATAGAACCGACTATGCAACAAGCTATTTTTGAGATAGTATCAAATCGCCAACTCACGCCTTTGGTCTACGAGATGAAACTCGTGGGCGACACGTCGGCTATCAAACGTGCAGGAGAGTTTGTCGAGGTCTCGATTGAGGGTCTGTTTCTGCGACGCCCCATTTCGGTCTGCGACTTCGATAACGGCCGTTTAACATTGGTCTACAAGGTTGTGGGCAAAGGTACAGCGGCAATGGCTGCGATGCAGAAAGGCGTTAAGGCCGACCTTCTGACCGGACTTGGCAATGGCTTCAATGCCGAGGCTGCGGGCAATACTCCGCTCTTGGTCGGTGGAGGTGTCGGCGTTCCGCCTCTCTACCGCCTATCTCGCGAGTTATTAGCCAAAGGCCTTCGTCCGACGGTTATTTTGGGCTTCAATAGAGCCGACGAAATCTTCTACGAAGAGGAGTTTAAGGCCTTGGGAGTTGATGTTGTTATCGCAACAGCCGATGGCTCGAAGGGCGTCAAAGGCTTTGTTACAGATGCTATTCGCGAAATCGGCAAGGAGTTCGACTATCTCTATTCGTGCGGTCCGCTTCCGATGTTGAAGGCTTTGGCTCAAAGTTGCTCGTGTGACGGAGAGTTGAGTCTCGAAGAGCGTATGGGTTGCGGTTTTGGTATCTGTATGGGTTGTAGCATCAACACCCGCACAGGAGCAAAGCGCGTATGTAAAGAGGGCCCTGTATTCAAAAAGGAGGATATTATATGGTAAGAGATTTATCGACCTCGCTCTGCGGAGTAGAGTTGGACAACCCGATTATCCCAGCGAGTGGCACATTCGGCTTTGGCGAGGAGATGTCGGAAGTCTACGACCTCGACATTTTAGGCTCTATATCGTTCAAGGGTACTACGCGCGAAGCCCGCTTCGGCAACCCTACTCCACGTATCGCCGAGTGCAGCAGTGGAATGATTAACTCGGTTGGTCTGCAAAATCCGGGTATCGACAATGTTATTGCTCACGAACTTCCTCGATTGCGCGAGCTTTTTCACAAACCGATTATTGCCAACATCAGCGGTTTCTCGATTGACGAATACTGCGAATGTTGTGCTAAAATCGACCGCGAGGAGCAGGTTGCAATCATCGAGGTCAATGTTTCGTGCCCTAATGTGCATAACGGAGGTATGGCCTTTGGCACATCGGCCGAATCGGCAGCCGAGGTTACACGAGCCGTAAAGAGCGTTACGACCAAGCCCGTGTTTATCAAGTTGAGCCCCAACGTCACCGATATTGTTGCCATTGCCCGAGCTTGCGAAGAGGCAGGTGCCGATGGTCTGACACTTATCAATACAATGCTCGGTATGCGCATCGACATCGCCCGACGCAAACCCGTTATAGCAAACAAAATGGGCGGCTTCTCGGGTCGTGCTATCTTCCCTGTTGCCCTGCGTATGGTCTATCAGGTTGCGCAAGCGTGCCAGATTCCGATTATCGGTTGTGGCGGTGTTGCTACGGCCGAAGATGCAATAGAGATGATGATGGCCGGAGCTTCGGCCGTACAGGTTGGCGCCGAAAATCTGCGTAACCCTTACGTTTGCAAAGAGATTATCGAGGCCCTGCCGACAACGATGCAACGACTCGGCATCGAGCGTTTGAAAGATATTATAGGAGTTGTAAAATAATAGAGATATGGCAAAAGATGTAATTATTGCTTGCGATTTCAGCAGCAAAGAACAGACTCTCGCATTCCTCGACCGCTTTACGGGTCGTAAACCATTTGTAAAAATCGGTATGGAGCTATTCTATGCCGAAGGACCGGCTATCGTGCGCGAAATCAAGGCCCGTGGTCACAAGATTTTCCTCGACCTCAAATTGCACGATATTCCAAACACCGTACGCAAAGCAATGAGCGTACTTTCGCGCCTCGATGTCGATATGACCAACGTTCACGCAGCAGGCACTGTCGATATGATGCGTGCAGCTCTCGAAGGCTTGACACGAGCCGATGGCACTCGCCCACTCCTTATCGCCGTAACGCAACTCACCTCGACAAGCGAGGAGCGTATGCAGAAGGAGTTGCTTATCGGTGCTACGATTAACGATACGATTGCCAAATATGCCGAAAATGCAAAGGAGGCAGGTCTCGATGGCGTCGTATGCTCACCACTCGAAGCGCATCTGGTTAAGGAGCGTTGTGGTGCATCGTTTGCAGCCATCACACCTGGCATTCGCTTTGCCGATGCTGCTGCCGACGACCAGGTACGCATCACAACTCCGGCACGCGCTCGCGAAATCGGCTCGGACTATATCGTTGTCGGACGACCTGTAACGGCAGCCGACGACCCTGTGGCGGCATACGAGCGTTGCTGCAAAGAATTTTTGGGAGAATAACACAAAACGAGTAGAGATATGAAAAACATTATTGCAAAAGAGTTGCTCTCGATTGGCGCAGTATTTCTCCGCCCCGACGAGCCATTCACTTGGGCCAGTGGCATCAAAAGCCCAATATATTGCGACAACCGCCTGACGCTCTCCGCACCACGCGTACGCGAGAAAATCGAGGCAGGACTTGCCGACCTTATTCGCACACATTTCCCGGAGTGTCAATCGGTTATGGGCACATCGACCGCAGGTATCGCCCACGCAGCTATCGTTGCGACATTGCTCGATATGCCTATGGGTTATGTGCGTAGTGGTGCAAAAGACCACGGTCGCGCCAACCGTATTGAGGGTAAACTCGAACCCGGAACAAAGGTTGTTGTTGTCGAGGACCTTATCTCGACGGGTGGTAGCTGTATCGAGGTTGTCGATGCTCTGCGCGAGGCAGGTGCCGAAGTGTTGGGCATCGTCAGCATCTTCACATACGGAATGAAGCGTGGTTTGGAGCGCATTGCTGCGGCCAACACCGTAAACTACTCGCTTTCGAATCTCGACGCACTTGTCGAGGTTGCAGCCGAGGAGGGTTACATCGCCTCGGAGTGGAAGCAGCGCATACTCGCCTTCCGCGACAACCCTTCGGACGAGAGTTGGAGAACAATCTAATCACAAAGCCAAAAAACCAAAACTATGAAACACCTTATAGACCCAACCGACCTTACTCGCAACGAGACCGACGATATTGTATCGCTCGCGGAGGATATCATTACCAATCGCGCAAAATATAGCGAGCGTATGAAGGGTAAAAAACTCGCTACGCTGTTCTATGAGCCAAGCACTCGTACTCGATTGAGCTTCACGGCTGCAATGATGGAGTTGGGAGGCAATGTTCTCGGTTTTGCCGATGCTCGCTCCTCGTCGGTAAGCAAAGGCGAGACGGTCGAGGATACAGTCCGCGTAGTTGGTTGCTTTGCCGATGTTATTGCGATGCGCCATCATATCGAGGGCGCACCTCTGGCCGCTACCAACGTGTCGCGCGTGCCGATTATCAACGCTGGCGACGGTTCGCATAGCCACCCAACGCAGACGCTGACCGACCTGCTTACCATTAAGCGCGAACTCGGCCACCTCGACAACCTCACAATAGGTTTCTGTGGCGACTTGCGTTTTGGTCGCACCGTTCACTCGCTTATCAAGGCGATGTCGCGCTACGAAGGCACGAAGGTCGTACTGATTGCACCTAACGAGCTGCGTCTGCCCGACTACATCAAGCACGACGTATGCGACCGCAACGGCATCGAATATCGCGAAGTGGAGTCAATCGAAGAGGTTATCGGCGAGTTGGACGTACTCTATATGACCCGCGTACAAAAGGAGCGTTTCCTCGACGAAGACGAATTTGACCGCGTAAAAGATTGTTTCGTACTCGATTGCGAGAAACTCAAAGCCGCAAAGCAGAAGATGGCTATTCTCCACCCACTGCCTCGCGTAAACGAGATTTTGAAGGAGGTCGATGCCGACCCTCGCGCAGCATACTTCCGCCAAGTTGAGAACGGTAAATTTGTCCGTATGGCACTTATCTGCCGCCTTATCGATTGGCAGAACGACGAGCAACACTCTATGCCAAAGCGCCACGATAAGGTCGATATGCCGACTCTGCGTTGCCCTAACCCTAAATGTATCTGCAACAACGAAGAGATTGAGCAAGAGTTCCACCTCTCCGAGAGTGGCGTCTATCGTTGCATCTATTGCGACACAAAGGCAAGATAGGTGTTTTATTCTACCCCAAAACATAGGCTGTCATCTTTCGGTGACAGCCTATGTTTTTAATAGGTGATGGGTAGAATGAGGAGAATGGATAGAATATACGATTTTGGCTTAAAAGTAATTTTCAGACCACCCCAACTACCACAACTCCCCAGTCTACTCTGCCAATAACAAGAGACACCGCCCAAATCAGCACGACAGAAATTGCATTTTAGGCAAGCAGTTGCAAGGCTTGCGAAAATCCCCAAGGCAGGAGCAGACTCTGCGTATGTGACTGTCTTGGGGATTGAGCATAACGCAGCAAATGCTGCATAGAATCAATTTTACTTATTGAAGACGCGATTATATATGTAATCCACATTCTTCAAATAGTAGTCGAGCGTAAAGCAACCGTCCAACTCCTCGCGAGTAAGCAACGACATCACTTTCTCGTTCTCGGCAAGCAGTTCCTGATAGTCGGCACGCTCGGCCATAGCACGCATTGCGACAGGTTGCACGGTATCGTACGCCTCCTCGCGCGAAAGACCCTTATCAATCAAGGCGTTCATCACGCGCTGTGCAAAGATAACCTTACGGGTGCGATAGATATTCTCCATCATCACATC
>JAGBWT010000098.1 GCA_017629615.1 Alistipes sp.
AAACCTCTCTGCTAAAAATGGTGAGTGAGTTTTTCTTTTTAGTATGGTTGGGATACTCCCCGATTGGAATATATAAACCATCGAGTCGGTGAGAGTCGGATAGGGTGGAGGGTTGAATGCCGTTGGAAGATGCATCGAACTTTCGGCTCGCCACCGTGTCGTTTTTATCGCTCCCGTAGTGGAAATTCCGATAAAATTGCTAAATTTGCATAAATCAATAAATCTTGTAGCTATGAATAACTTTGTGTACGATATTCCGACAAAGGTCTATTTCGGAGAGAATCAACTTGGTAATTTGGGTAAAGAGTTGCGCCAATTCGGCCGACGTGTGTTGCTGACCTATGGCGGTGGCTCAATCAAGCGTATCGGCCTCTACGATAGGGTGGTGGCCGAGTTGAAGAGGGCCGATATGGAGGTCTTTGAACTTTCGGGCATCGAGCCTAATCCGCGTATCGAGTCGGTGCGTCGGGGTGTCGAAATTTGCAAAGAACAGGGTATCGACGTGCTTTTGGCCGTAGGTGGTGGCTCGACCATCGATGCAACCAAATTTATGGCCGCAGGAGCTTGTGTCGAGCACGATGCGTGGGAGTTCTTCGGTGCGGGCGCAAAGCCGATTGAGCGAGCGCTGCCTATCGTGACAATCCTGACCCTCTCGGCTACGGGCTCGGAGATGGATACTGCGGGCGTTGTGTCGAACTTCGAGACGGGCGATAAACTTGGCCGCCTTGCCCGACCACTCTTGCCACGAGTTTCGTTTTTGGACCCGACACTGACCTACTCGGTTAGCCGATTCCAAACGGCCGCAGGTACGGCCGATATAATGTCGCACATCTTGGAGACCTACTTCACCAACGAGCACGACCTCTATATGCTCGACTGCTTTATGGAGGGTCTGCTCAAAACCCTCGTTAAATTTGGTCCTGTGGCACTTGCCGAGCCCGACAACTATGAGGCTCGCGCCAACCTGATGTGGACTGCATCGTGGGCAATCAATGGCTTTATTATTGGCGGTAAGCGCCGAGCGTGGAGCTGTCACCCGATGGAGCACGAACTCTCGGCCGTCTATGATATAACCCACGGCTTGGGTCTTGCGATTTTGACTCCACGCTGGATGAGGTATTGCCTCGATGATAGTACGGTCGATAAATTTGTGCAGTATGGCGTTAATGTCTTTGGCATCGACCCTTCGCTCGACAAGATGGCGATTGCGCACGAAGCTATACGTCGCACCGAGAAGTTCTTGTTCGACGACCTCGGCCTGCAACGCACATTTACGGAGGTCGGCATCAAACGCGAAGCGTTTGCATCGATGGCTCAAAAGGCGTGTCGCTATGGCGATATAAAGGGCTTTAAGCAACTTTCGCCGGCCGACGTCGAATCCATATTCGAGATGTGCTTGTAGCCCTGACTACCCCCCCCCAAAAAAAAATAATGCGCTTGTAATAGTCCCCAAAAGTTCTTTGTCCGAGCTTTTGGGGACTGTTCTTGTAACTTTTATTCTGTTTTTTTGAGCGCATCTATATCA
>JAGBWT010000099.1 GCA_017629615.1 Alistipes sp.
AGTTTTAACTATTTTTTTTGTTTTTAATCTTTTACTTGGTTCGTTTCGCGCCCGTAGGCGGTTTTGGATAGAGCTTTCGCTCCGCTCCTCGTTTTTTTGTTTGCCCGAATGGACCTCGTCTGCCATTATAACCAATCTGCTTGGCTCTCCATAGCACCCTCTGGCCCACGTCGTTGTAGCCCATAGGAGAGTCGAACTCCTCTTTCAAGAATGAAAATCTTGCGTCCTAACCGATAGACGAATGGGCCTTACCGCTAAATCGAGAACAGTGTTCGCGATATTTAGTGGTGCAAAGGTAGTAAAATTATACCAATGCGCAAGTAAAATAGTAAAAAAAATCAAAAAATCGTGATTTACCGACTGTTACCACTCCTCTTTTGAGGCCTCGTCCAAACCGAACAGATGCGACAGATACTCCGTTGCAGCGCACCTCTCGACGATGTTCAGTTGCTCGTTTTCGATAACCACCACCTCGTCGCACGCAGGCAATGCCGCATCGATGTCGTGGGTCGAGAAGAGTATGCACTTCTTCTGCTCGTGCGCAAGTCGTTGCAATAGGCGGCAGAGCGAAAAACGGGTCGGAATATCGAGAAATGCCGTCGGCTCGTCGAGCAAAATAATCGGGGTCTGCTGTGCTATGGCGCGAGCAACCATAATGCGCTGACGCTCGCCGTCCGACAACGACGACGAATCGCGACCGATAAAATCGGCCATACCGACCGCCTCGATAGCCTCGCGAACAATCGTGCGGTCGCTCTCCTGCATACGGCCCGTCCAATCGGTATAGGGCGCACGACCCATCGCAACAAGCTCCTCGACGCGCAGATTTTCGACTCTTACCGCCTCGGTCGTGACGATTGCCACGTTGCGGGCAACCTCTTCGGCCGACATATCGCCTCGAAGTGTGCCGTTGATGCGAATATCGCCACGCGAAGTGAGGGCGCGAAGCAGTGTGCTTTTACCTGCACCGTTGCGACCCACAAGGGCATAGAGTCTGCCCGCGTCGAGGTGTAACGACGCTTCGCGCAGGATTGTGCGTTGGCCATAGGCGAGGGTTATGTTTTCGAAGTGAATCATCGTTTGCGTGTTACGATATAGGCCACAACAGGGATACCCATCAGGGCTGTGATTGTGTTAATTGGTAGGGTGAAACAACCGGCTATAATATCGCTGAGGAGCAACATCGCAACGCCTGTGAGTACCGAAGCAGGAAGCAACGTGCGGTGGTCGGCCGAGCGAAAGACGATGCGGGCAATATGTGGGGCTGCGATGCCGACAAAGCCGATAGGGCCACAGAAGGCCGTAACCGTACCTGCAAGTAGCGTCGTTGCCGATAGTATCAGCAGTCGTGTCCGCGCAAGGTTGATGCCCATCGATGCGGCATAGCGTTCACCGGCAAGGAGTATGTTCATCGGCTTGATGGTGGCAATGGCCAACGTTAGGCCTATTGCGACGATTGGCAGCAGAAGCCAAAGTTGCGACATCGTGACATCGCCAAGCGAGCCCATAGTCCATACGACATAGCTTTTGAGCGAGGCTTCGTCGCTGAAATATTGCAACAGCTCGACTATTGCCCCCACGCTCGACGAGAGCATAATGCCGAGAATGAGTATCACCATTATATCCTTGATGCGTCGCGATAGGGCGAGTACCAACGCCAGCACCACCGCCGAGCCTATCCACGCAGCACCTGCACTGCCGAGACTTTGGAGCGCCGTTGGGAGCGCGATGCCCAAGAGTGGTATGCCGAGCGTGTAGAGCGCAACACCGAGGCTTGCACCGGCCGATATGCCCAAGATATATGGGCCGGCCAGAGGGTTGCGGAATAATACCTGCATCTCCAAACCGCTGACTGCGAGGGCCGAGCCGGCCAAGATGGCCATAGCGGCGCGTACCAATCGCAGGTCGATGACAATGCTGCGCACCTCCGCCGTAGCGCGACCTGCAAGAGCGTCGATGATGTCGGCCATAGGTATCGACACCGAGCCGAGGGCGATATCCATAACAAATAGCGCCACGCAAAGCAGGGCGAAGAGTGTAAAGAGTATGGTGTGGCGGAGCTTCATTATTCCAATTTCGTGTAGTAGTAGAGCGAGTCGGTTGGTGCTCTGTGGTGAAGTATCTTTACAAGGTCGGCAAGTACGATGTCGGGCCTGATGCTACCCGACTCCCAAAAATCGCTACCTCCGCTTGGGGTCGAGCGTTTGATGTTGTTGTAGATGCGACCCTCGCGTACTGCCTTTATGTCGGCAAAGCGTGGTGCGGCTCGTCGCAACTCGTCGAGCGACGATACCTGCCCGAGGTTGAGCCACACATCGGAGCGCGAAGCGAGCAGCAGAGCCTCCTCCAACGAGATACTCTTCGAGGCGTTGCCCTTGCCCTTTGTGTAGATATATTTGCCTCCTGCGTCCTCGATTAGGCGCACAGCATAACTCTCGGCCGACGGCATAAACCAACTGTCGCGATAGGGGAGGTTGAGCATTACGCGCGGTCGGCTTGTGTGGCACATCTGCTGGTTGCGGAGGGCGATATATCGAGTCTCAATCTCGGCAAAGAGACTTTTGCCCAACTCCTCACAGTCGCAGACGTAGGCCAGCGCGACTATCCATTCGGCTCGACCGAGAGGCTCCTCTTCGAGATAGTCCCCTATATATAAATAAGGTATATGGAGTGCATCGAGTTTGTCGGTCGTGCTCTTTGCTTCGCCTGCCACGCCATAGAGTAGTACGAGGTCGGCGTGTTGTTGTTTGAAACTCTCGAAGTCGAGCGTCGTATTATAACCCGCCTCGACTATACGACCTTCGTCGATAGCCCTTCGAGCCGAGGGTGTTGAGATAAATCGACAACCCGAAATGGCTGTGATGCGGTCGGTGCAACCGATAGCATCGAGCATTGCCACATAACTCGACGACATCGCCACGATATGTTGTGCCGCAAGAGAGTCGATTGGTGCGTAGTAGGCAACATCTTCGGCCCCCTGCCACGGATTTTTGATGCAGAGCAGACGTTCGCCACTGCGATTGTCTGTCACGACCTCGAAATATTTGGCATAGCGTGGTGTGTAGAGCGAAGTCGTGTCGAGAGGGTGGTGCGTAGTCGAGTTGCACGCCACAGTCGTGACGATACCGAGAAGAGCGACTATGTAGCGAAGAGCCTTCATCGGTGGTCTATATTGAGAGCAGGTGCTTGGCTTGCGATATGGCAGCGTCGGTAATCTTGTCGCCCGAGAGCATCTTGGCAATCTCCTCGACACGCTCCTCGACCGAGAGTGTGCGCAGATGTGTTGTCCCCTCGCTCTTATAAACGAGCAGATGGCAACGGCCCTTCGAGGCGACTTGTGGAAGGTGTGTGATATTGATGACTTGCATCGACTCGGCAAGGGCGTTGATAATCTCGCCCATAGCATTTGCCACACGACCCGAAACGCCTGTGTCAATCTCGTCGAAGATGATTGTCGGCAGAGCAAGTCGCTTGGCGAGTACCGCTTTCAGCGCAAGCATCACGCGCGAAAGCTCACCGCCCGAGGCTATGCGCTCGATTGGCTGTGGCGCAAGGCCCTTGTTGGCCGAGAACGAAAAATCAACATTGTCGCCACCCGTTGCATTGAGCGAGGTGGGCGTAAGCGTGATTTCGAATTGTGCATCGACCATACCGACCTCTTTGAGTATGGCTGCCACTTCGCCCGCCAATGCAGGGGCTGCCTTTGAGCGTTTGGCGTGGAGCGCGTCGGCAAGGCTGTGGGCCAACTTGTCGGCCTCCTCGACCTTGTTGCGCAGTTCGGCGAGGTTGGCGTCGCTATGCTCGATTGCTTCGAGTTGCGCAACATAGCGGTCGCGTATCTCGATAAGTTCGGCCTCTGTCTCGACGCGGTGCTTGCGACAGAGCGTATAGAGCGTGTCGAGACGCTCCCCGACTTTGGCCAAACGCTCGGGGTCGGAGTCGATGCGCTCGGCATCGGTCTCAACCGTCGAGTCTATATCTTTGAGTTCGATGGCTACCGATTGAAGTCGCTCGGCAAGCATCTCGGCCGAAGCATACGACGACGCGATATGGCGCAACGCAACGACACTCTCTTTGAGCATCGGCAGTATGCCTGTCTGGTCGTTGTCGAGTCGCTCGTGAAGCAGGGCGAGAGTCTCGCCTATTGAGTCGGCATTTTCGAGCGTTCGCAACTCGGCCTCCAACTCTTCGCACTCGCCACTGCGGAGCGATGCTGCTACGAGTTCGGTCGCTTGGTGGCGCAACCACTCCTCCTCGTCGTGCGATTTGGCTGTCTCGCTCTCGGCCGTAGCAAGTTCGGCACGATAGCGACCCAGGGCGGCAAAGGCCTCGCCGTATGCTCTCGCTACGTCGCTACAATCGGCCACCGTATCGAGAGCCGTGATGCGGAATGTCTTGGAGGAGAGTATGAGGTTTTGGTGTTGCGAATGTATGTCGATAAGGTGTTGGCCCAAGGTCTTTAAGGTGGCAAGTTGTACGGGCGTATCGTTTACGAATGCACGGCTCTTGCCTCCGGCCGAAATCTGACGACGAATGATTGTTTGTGGCTCATAGTCGATATCAAGCTCGTCGAATAGCGATTCGAGTCCGAGCTGCGAGATGTCGAACGAAGCCTCGACTACGCAGTTGCGCGATGGGTCCTTGATGGCTGCCGCATCGCCCTTGCCACCGAGCAACAGCGATAATGCACCCATCAAAATCGACTTTCCGGCACCTGTCTCACCGGTGATGATGTTCAGGTGGGCATCGAAAGCCACGTCGAGGTGGTTGATGAGGGCGTAGTTATCGACTGTCAGGGTGGTAAGCATAGCCTTTATCTGTTTGCGATTATTGTTTCGATGCGGTCGGCTATGCGACAAGCAACCTCTCGCTTCGACATCAGCGGAAGAGGCTCTTCGCCACGAGCATCGATAAAGGTGACTTTGTTGGTATCGACTCCAAAACCTGCCCCTTTGTCGAGCAACGAGTTGAGGACTATAAAGTCGAGATTCTTGCGCGAGAGTTTGCTCTGTGCGCTGGTGTGACCCTCGTCGCTCTCCAACGCAAAGCCAACGAGCAGGCGTTCGCCCTTTGTGGCACCGAGTGCGGCTGCAATATCTTTGGTGCGACGCAGGTGGATTGCCATATCGTCGTCCGACTTCTTGATTTTGTGGTCGGCAACCACAATCGGCGTGTAGTCGGCTACGGCGGCACACATAATACCTCCGTCGGCCTCGGCAAACAACTGGGCGGCCTTGTCGTACATCTGCTCGGCCGAGAGTACGTCGATGCGCTCAACACCCTGCGGTGTGGCGAGCGACGTGCGACCGCTGATGAGGCTCACCTTTGCGCCTCGCGCGGCCAACTCCTCGGCAATGGCATAGCCCATCTTGCCGGTCGAGTGGTTTGAGATAAATCTTACGGGGTCGATAGCCTCGATAGTTGCCCCCGCCGTTACGATAAAGTGGCGGTTGGCGAGGCTACTCTTTTTTTTTTCGCCTTCGGCGATGACTTGCTCAACGACCCGAACTATCTGCTCCGGCTCGGCCATACGACCTTTGCCCGATAGTCCGCTTGCCAACTCTCCCTCGGGCGAGTCGATAATCTCGACTCCGTGGCGACGCAGTGTTGCCAAATTCTCCTGCGTGGTGACGTGGCCAAACATATCGCAATCCATCGCCGGAGCGACAACCGTACGGCAACGCGCCGAGAGGTAGGTCGTAAGCAACAGATTATCGGCAACACCGTGAGCCATCTTGGCTATCGTGTTGGCCGTTGCGGGTGCGATAAGATAGCAGTCGGCCCACTCTCCAAGCGAGATGTGGGAGTTCCACTCTCCATTCTCGGGATTGAAGAACTCGACCAAAATCGGGTGCTTCGAGAGGGTCGCCATCGTCAGTGGCGTAATGAACTCTTTGGCCGAGGCTGTCATCACAACCTTGACGTCGGCCCCCGCTGTGCGCAATAGACGACAAAGCATAGCGGCCTTGTATGCTGCTATGCTGCCCGTTACGCCCAGAAGAATATGTTTTCCGTTAAGCATTGGCTTGTGGGGTATTTACCGAGGCTGCTATTTCTCCTCGTCGCGGTAGTATACCTCGTCGTCGAGGAACTCCTCGGTAGCGATGATAGCCGGCTTTGGAAGACGCTCGTAGTAGCGCGAAATCTCGATTTGCTCGCGGTTCTCGAAGGTCTCCTCCATGGTGTCGGTTGCCGAAGTAGCGAAATCGGCAAGCTTGCGGTTCAACTCCGTCTTCAACTCCGACGCAATCTGGTTGGCGCGGCGCGAGATGATGTTGATGCTCTTGTAAACGTTACCGGTTTCTTGGTCGAAATCGACGAGCTTACGAGTTACGGTGTTGTTCGGAATGTTCTTCTTGATTTCCATTGTTCTATCTATTTATTATCAACTTTGTTCTTGTCTATGTAATCTTTTGCCTCTTTGGCATAGCGTTCGAGCTCTTTGATATGCTTCGACTCGGGGAACTCCTCGATAAAGGTGTAGTAGGAGTCGAGGGTCGAGAGGTAGCGGTCGGCCTGCTTCTCGATAATAGAGTTGTGGGCCAAGCGATAGCTCGAAACCACGATGTAGTACATAATCTCCTCGCGGTGGCTCGAATTGCCATAGTTCTTCAACGCATTCTTAAATGCTACGACTGCCGACTTGTAGCGCTGGATTTTGAAGTATGTGTATGCGTTGATGAAGTTCTTGTCGTGCAAACGGACCGTCAATTCGTCGATAATGCCACGGAAGGCCTCTACACGCTCCGAGTTAGGATAGCGCTCGATAAAGTCGGTGAGCGATACGATTGCCTGCGCGGTCATTGATTGGTCGCGAGTAGGGCCTGGCGAGAGGTAGTATTGGCAAAGTGCGTGCATACCCTCGGCGTCCTCGATAAATATCGAACGGCCAAAGCGACGACGGAACTCGTCGAAGGCGGTCTGTGCATCGTGATAGTCGCGGTGCTTGAACTTGCTTCGAGCCGAGAAGAAGGCTATCGAGTCCTCACGCTGTGAGCCGATATAGTAGCCATAGCAGGCGTCGAACAGGTTGGCTGCACGTTGCCATTTTTCGGCTTTGTAGAGGCGCATAGCGGTATTGTATATCAGTTCGGGGTCGCCACTTTTGGCAATCTGACTCAAACCGGTACACGAAAAGAGCGCGCAAAGCACCGTTGCGACAATCGCTAAATTTATGATAAATCGTTTCATCGTAATCTCTTTCTTGTGGCGTATAATCGCGCAAAGTTACATAACTTTTAACGAAAATGCAAAATAAATATTGCGCGTATTATGCGCGTGCGTGCAGAAGTGTGCGTACAAGGCCGAAAAAAGGCTCTTTTTTGCCCACTTTTTACCCCTTGATATGACCTTCGGCGATAAGCCACTCGGCAATCTGTATGGCATTCAGCGCAGCACCCTTCTTGATTTGGTCGGCTACGCACCAGAACGATAGGCCGCACTCGTTGGTCAGGTCTTTGCGGATACGACCCACATACACAGGCTCGTTGCCGGCTACAAAGAGTGGCATCGGATACTCCTTCTGCTCCGGATTATCGACCACCACAACCCCTTTGGCTGCGGCAAAGGCCTCGCGAGCCTCCTCGACCGATACGGGGCGGTCGGTCTCAATCCAGATGCTCTCGGAGTGCGCACGCATAACGGGTACGCGGACGCAAGTGGCCGAAACGGCGATGTCGGAGTGCATAATCTTGCGGGTCTCGTTGTACATCTTCATCTCCTCCTTCGTGTAGCCGTTGTCGGTGAAGAGGTCGATATGAGGTATGACGTTGAATGCTAATTGGTGCGCAAACTTCTCGACAACAGGCTCTTCGCCATTGGCTATCGAGGCGTGTTGCTGCTCCAACTCGGCCATAGCCTGCGCACCGGCACCGCTGGCTGACTGATAGGTGGCAACGTGTACGCGACGAATGTGGGCTATACGCTCGATGGCGGCCAACGCTACGACCATCTGAATTGTGGTGCAATTGGGGTTGGCGATGATGCGACGCGGAGCGTTGAGCGCATCTTCGGCATTGACCTCGGGTACAACGAGAGGCACATCGGACTCCATACGGAAGCAACTCGAATTGTCAATCATCAACGCACCATATTTGGTGATAGTCTCGGCATACTCGCGCGAAACCGAACCTCCGGCCGATACGAGGGCGATGTCGATATTTTTGAACGAATCGTCGTGTTGGAGGAGTTTGATGGTCAGCTCCTTGCCCTTAAATGTTCGGGTTTGACCCGCACTGCGCGACGAGCCGAACAATACCAATTCGTCGCACGGAAAATCGTGCGATTCGAGGATTTCGAGAAATTCCTGACCGACGGCGCCACTTGCGCCAACTACTGCTACTTTCATATCTGTATTGGGTTTTATCGTGTTGTTATTCAAAAAATTCATCGTTCAAATCGTTTTGAACCGAACTGCTTACCTGCTCCTCATCGCAGACCTGCTCCTCCCACATTGGCGGAGCGATAAATTTGTCGTCGCGGCTAATGTGGCACGCGGGGTCTTCGTGAACGTGTTTGAGGAAGTCTCCGACAATAGGCAGAGCCATAACCGAGCCCTCGCCACGACGACGCAGGTGTATCGATTGGTCCTCGCCGCCGACCCACGCACCGGCAACAAGTCGAGGCGTGATGCACATAAACCAGCCGTCGCGGTTGTTGTTCGACGTACCCGTTTTACCTGCAATATCGACTCCGTCCATACCGAACTGCCAGCCCATTCGTCGGCCCGTACCGTTGGTTATGACGTTTTTGAGCATCGTGACCATTGTGTAGGCTGTTTCGCGACTGATAGCATCTTGCGACGAGGTTGAGAACGAGGAGATAAGGTTGCCCTGTCGGTCCTCGATATGGGTGACAAATATCGGCTTATTGTGGACACCTTCGTTGGCAAATGTCGCGTAGGCTCCGACCATCTCGAAGATGTTGGACTCGAACGTGCCGAGGCAGAGCGCATAGACAGGGTCGATAAAGCTCGATATGCCCATATTGTGGATAAAATCGGCTACGGCCTCGGGCTGTTTTGCCTGCTTCATAATCCAAGCCGAGTAGTTGTTGCGACTCAAAGCCAAACCCCACTTCAAAGGGTGAAGGACTCCGTCGTACTCGACCTTGCCGGCCTCCTTTGGCGACCAAGCTGTGCCGACAGCAGTCTCGATGGTGACGGGCAGATTTGGCACCATCGTACAAGGCGACATACCGAGGTGGTCGATTGCGAAGGTATAGATAAACGGCTTGACGGTCGAGCCGATTTGTCGTTTGCCCTGCTTCGCCATATCGTACTTGAAATATTGGAAGTTAGGACCACCGACATAGGCCTTGATATGGCCCGTTTGTGGCTCGATGGCGACAAACGAAGCTCGCATAATGCGCTTGTGGTGGAGAATAGAGTCGCGAGGGGTGAGCAGCGTGTCGCGCTCGCCGTGGTAGGTAAAGACCTTCATACGGCAACGACGCTCGAAACTCTCGTATATCTCCTTTTCGCCCACACCGTCGTTCTTCATATTGCGGTAGCGGTCGGAGTTGCGCATAGCACGTCGGATAATCTTCTCGACCTCCTCCTCTTCGGTGTCGTTGAAGAGCGTCTGTGTCGTGCGTACCTGCTCGTCCATCGCTGGCTGAATGACAGTTTTCAACTGCTTTATGAGTGCCTGCTCGGCATACTCCTGCATCGAGGCGTCGATAGTGGTGTAGATTTTCAGACCATCGCGGTAGATGTTGTATGGTGTGCCGTCGGCCTTCTTGTTTTTGTGACACCAACCATAGAGCGGATTCTCCTCGTATTGCTTCACGGCCTGGTCGTAATCCCACTTGGTATAGAATTGGTTGCGCTTCGGAGGGTTGGCATTCATCACCAGGCGCAACATCTCGCGGAAGTAGGTCGCCTTGCCGTAGTTGTGAGATACGGGGCGGAAGTTGAGGACAATCGGCAGTGCCGAAATCGAGTCGAGTTCTTCGCGCGATATTGCTCCGCACTCGTGAATACGACGCAAGACGAGGTTGCGGCGGTTGAGTGCGTTCTCGGGGTTGCGTACGGGAGAGTAGCGTGTCGGAGCATTGACTACGCCCACCAGCACTGCGGCCTCTTGGAGATTGAGCGCATCGGGCGTCTTGCCAAAGAAGGTATTGGCGGCCGACTTGATACCATAGGAGTTGGAGCCATACTCGACCGTGTTGAGATACATCGCGATAATCTCCTCCTTGGTATAGTTGTGTTCGAGTTTTACGGC